>DASZUX010000640.1:0-16664 GCA_035547455.1 Chitinophagaceae bacterium | reverse complement strand
TAACAACCTGTAAACACTGCCCGCAGGCAGCAAACATGATATTTGCCAAAACGAACTTGCATGATGACGAACGCCCAATTGAAAAATAATGCCGTACGCCTGTTACTTATTGTGTTTTGTGCAGTCATAGCCTGCAACCTGTTACATGCGCAGCAAAAACAGCTTAAACCTAAAGTTGTATTGATAATTGCAGACGGTATACCTGCTGATGTAATTGAACGTTTAAAACCCCCTGCAATGCAGCAACTTGTAGAAGCAGGGGCATATACGCGTGCTTATGTGGGTGGTGTAAAGGGCACCTACAAGCAGACGCCCACCATTTCTGCACCTGGTTATACTGATATGCTTACCGGCACCTGGGGGTATAAACACAATGTTTGGGATAACGATGACCAGCACCCTAATTATAACTATCCCACCATTTTCAGGTTGTTTAAAACAGCAAAGCCCCAGGGTAAGACGGCAATATTTTCTACGTGGGAAGATAACCGTACCGTATTGCTTGGCGCAGGCCTGGCCCAAACAGGCAATATGCAGGTGGATTATGTATTTGACGGCTATGAAAAAGATACGGTCGCTTTTCCGCATGACGGCCCTTACACGCATAACATAGATGAGCATGTAATACATTGTGCAGACTCAGTAATACGAAAAGATGCGCCGGATTTATCTTGGATATACCTTGAATATACTGATGATGTAGGTCATGCCAAAGGCACGGGTGCAGCTTTTGATGATGCAGTGCGCATGCTGGATAAGCAAATGCAAACCATCGCTTCAGCTATTAAATACCGCGAAACGCACTACCCCGAAACATGGTTGCTGCTGCTAACAACCGACCATGGCCGCGACAGTGTAAAAGGCCATAACCACGGTGGCCAGAGCCTGCGTGAACGTACCACGTGGATGATAATGAACAAACACGCCACCAACAGCTACTTTACAGCAGCGCAACCTGCTATGGTGGATATCTTGCCTTCTGTAGCAAATTATCTTAACATAAACCTGCCAAAACAAGTAGGGTATGAACTGGATGGTACGCCGTTTATAGGGCCGGTTTCTGTAACCAATGCCGCCACTAATGCCAAAGGAGATGCGCTTACTGTTACATGGAAGGCATTTAGCCCTGCGGAAAAGGTGAAAGTGTATATTACTTACACCAATGAAGCCAAACAAGGCGGGGCGGACAACTGGCAATTATTGGGTACAGCCGGCGCAGGTGCCGGCAGGTTTACAACCAATTTACCGGGCCTTGCTGCAAAGCCCTTTTACAAAGTAGTGGTTGAAGGAAAGTATAATGCAGTAAATAGCTGGCATACTGAAAACAAACCCGGTAAATAAAATAGTTTAACGCTGGTATCTTCTCTTAAAATAGCCCGTTACGGAGTGCTCTTCCGTGATGTTAAGGTTCTTTTATTATTTTATACCTTACTTTAGCAACGCTAAATAACCTGTGGCAAATCAATAAAAATCTCTACATGAAAAAAATTATGCTTGCTGCCTTTTCTGCAGCGTTTGGTATTACAGCTTTTGCACAGCAACCACAAATGAAGCCCGAGCAAACCGAGTTTTACAGCCCTGTACCGCCTGTGGTTACACCCGGCGCTACGCCCGGCGCACCACCCAGTGATGCAGTTATTTTATTTGATGGAAAGAGCCTTGACGAATGGGTGAATGTAAAAGATACAACAGCCTGCAGTTGGGTGCTGCATGATGGCATGATGACGGTAAATAAAGCTACCGGCGATATTATGACCAAAAAAAGCTTTAGCAGTTACCAGATGCACATTGAGTACCAAATACCTGCTGATATTACCGGCAGCGGCCAGGCACGCGGAAACAGTGGTATATTTTTAGCGGCGTTGCCCTGGGGTGCAGGCGGATATGAGTTGCAGGTACTGGATAACTACAATAACAAAACATACACCAACGGCCAGGTAGGCAGCATGTATAAACAGGCTGCACCACTGGCTAACGCCTGCCGCCCGCCCGGTGAATGGCAGGCCTATGATATAATATGGAATGCGCCGCAGTTTGCTGCCAACGGGCAGTTAATATCTCCTGCACATGTTACTGTGCTGCATAATGGTGTATTAGTAGAAAATAACTTTACGCTGCTGGGCGATACCCCGTATATTGGCTATCCTTCATATCACCCGCATGGCCCGGCACCCATCAAACTGCAGGCTCATGGAGACCCGAGCAAACCTATAAGTTACCGTAACATTTGGGTAAGGCCGCTGTAATACAAATTCAAAATTTTTATAAACTCCATCACTGCAGGAAGCAGCGATGGAGTTTATTGTTTACGCGCTGATTTCGTGTATAGTCTGAGCAACAAAACGCGGAATGGAAAATCGCCAAAATAAAAAGTTCGTAAGTACGGTAAGTTATAGCTTCCGGTATCCCGGTTAAAGTAAAAAAACTTTAACAGTAACCCTGTACTATATTCACTATCATCTGCCCTTTTTAAAATTTGGGGCAGGGAAGCCCTTTGGCGCCTGCGGGTTTAGCAATGTAGATAAGCGATAGCTCAATACCACCGCGGCTTTGGCTGGCTGTTTTAAGGCTTGAAGTATTAACATCGTAGGTAGTGCCCAGCCTGAACTGGTTATATTCAAGTCCCACGTAGGGTATCAGCGCATCACCAAAACGCATCCATGCACCTGCATAAAAATTAAGAGGATGGTCTTCGTCCGGTGAAAGAGCAAATTCCATAGCGCCACCCAGCACGGTTTCGTGGGCATTGGCCTGGGTGCTGTACAAACCGCTGAAATGCAGGGTAGTGGTTTCCCCTACCGGGAAGTAACCCCCTGCGTGAAAAGTAGCCCGGGGATCAAGCAGGTACAATGCGCCTGTAAAACTTTGTTTTGGACGGGTAATATGGTACACGCTTATGCCCGCATAGTAATTATCCCTGTCGCTGGTGCTGGTAGTGTACAGTAAGCCCGCATTAAGGTCAACATAGTGGGAGGAAAGCGTAGAGGTATTAAATGTTTCGCCGGTGGGTTTAAAGGGGTCAAACCCGGTGGGGGTAAGCTGGTCTTCAAAAAACAGTTTGCTGGTGTTAATAAGCATATTGCTGTATGTGGCCTGGAAACCCATACCCAACTGGCTGTAGCCGTCTTCGTCAAGCCCTTTATGAAAAGCTGCAGAAGCTGAAAAATAGTTGTAAGATACTGCCCCGTTACTGCTTTTATCAGTATATGCCATCAACCCTATGCCTAATATATCCCGGTACGAAATTTTATTACGCAGGATAGGAAAGTCAACGGAAGCTGTGCCGGTTTCGTAAGCGTGATCAATACTGGGCCATTGGTTGCGGTAATTAGCGGCAAAACGAAAATTGCCATCAAATTTGCCGGTAAATGCGGGATTCAGGGTTAGCGGCGAGGAGTAAAATTGTGAAAAATGAGGGTCCTGCGCTATACAATTTCCTGCATACATCACTATCAACATCAAAAAGAGTCTTCTCATTCTGCAGTGTTTGGAAAATCTAAAATAGCTATTTATGCAATAAGTTTATTAAAATGCGTATGATTATCAATTTTTAATCGGCGCTTTCCACACCCGGTAAAGGATCGCCTCCAAAACTAAGGCCTGGCACAATAAACCCACGGGCTGTAATTTCATCATCCACATCCCCGCATATAATTCTCACTTTTATACCTGCTTCACGCCGTATATATTCAATGCCGGTGGTACTGGCAAGGGTACAAACAATATAAATACCGGCAGGTGTGCCAAGGCTTCTTAACGCCGCCAGCGTTTTTATTATTGTTGTACCGGTGGCAATCATCACATCACTTATTATTATGACCCTGTTTTCGATCAAAATGTTGCTTAGGTAGTCTATATTCACTTCAACCTGCCCGTCGCGGTGCGTGGTTTTGGTAGCGCCAATAAAAAGACTGGCGGCGTTTTCAAAAAAACTAAGCAGGCCGTTATACAGGGCAATACCGCCTGGCAATACGGCTGCAATTACAGGCCGCTGCTGTAATACCTTACTTTTATGTACACCCAGGGGTGTTTGTATTTCGGTAGTTTGCCAGGGCAACTCCCTGCTTATTTCGTAAGCAGCCACCCCGCCAATATGCTGCAGGTTACGGCGCAGGCGGGTACTATCACCCTGAAGGGCTATATTACGCAACTCCGCCATCCAGTTGGATACAAGGCTGTGTTTATGGCTTAAGTTTACAACCATACCGCTAAGTTAGCCAAACAATAAGAATACCATTTACCTTAGCACCGTTAAATAAAACTTATGGTGTACAGGGTTATTGGTATAATGAGCGGATCATCGTTAGACGGGCTGGATATTGCCTTTGCGGAATTAGATGATAGCGGGGGCAAATGGGCGTATAATATAATAAAAGCTGCATGTATTGCTTATAGTGATGAATGGGTGCATAAGCTGCAGGGCGCCAAACGGCTGGATGCCTATGATTACCTGCTGCTGCATGCCGCATACGGCAGGTATATTGGTGAAAAGGTAAACGAGTTTATTGAGGCCAATGCGCTGCACCACCGGGTACAGTTAATTGCCACCCACGGGCATACTGTTTTTCATGCACCCGCCAGCGGCATGACAGCCCAGTTGGGCGACGGGGCTGCCATTGCAGCCATTACAGGCATAAACGTGGTGAGCGATTTACGTGCCCTGGATGTAGCCCTTGGCGGGCAGGGCGCGCCTATTGTACCGATGGGGGAGAAGTTGTTGTGGGATGATACGCGCTATTTTTTAAACATAGGGGGTATTGCCAATATCTCATTTAAAAAAGACGGGGTATTTACCGCGTTTGATATTTGCCCCGCCAACCGGGTGCTTAACATGCTGGCAGGGCTTGCAGGCAAACCTTATGATGAAGACGGAGATATGGCCAAAACAGGCAATGTAGATATCGACCTGCTGGTACAATTAAACAGGCATGAATATTACCGCCAAGAACCGCCAAAAAGCCTGGCGAACGAGTTTGGTACGGATGTATTATACCCGTTAATACAAAAAGCCGGTTTGCCTGCAGCAGATGCCCTGCGCACCTATGTTGAGCACATTGCAGAACAGGTGACAGGCGCTTTTTATGATATGGAAATGGGGGATGGTAAACTGCTGGTTACAGGTGGCGGCGCCTTTAACAGCTTTTTGGTTGAGCGCCTGCAAAACATGCTGGCACCCTTGAATGTAGAAGTAATAGTGCCCGATAGCAACGTGGTACAATACAAAGAAGCCCTGGTAATGGCATTGCTGGGCGTACTGCGCTGGCGCGAGGAAAGCACTGTTATGTGCAGTGTTACAGGAGCCGCCCGCGATAGTATTGGCGGCGCTGTATGGATAGGGCAGGAAGCTTAAAAGAAAAAGCTGGAGTGGAAAGTGCAGAATTGTATTTATTATTTTGAATATTGTAAACCGCCGGCACATTATTCCCCTCAAGGTATTTGCTTACCGTTTTTATTCTTCCTCACTCAGCCTATAAACCTTTTAAGAGTTGAGGGGTTGAACAGTTTTTACGCATGTAGAATCGCTATTTATATATTATAACATTGAAGCTCATAAAGCATGAGCTTGCCAATTCAATATACACATTAAAATTAACCTCCCTGGTAGTTGGTAAATGTGGGTTAGTTAGATGAATGAATATGCACCCTTTTTGATCAGCTATTTGCCGAACGTGGCAAGACAGCCTATAACACCTTAATATGTGGTATAGTTTGTGTAATACTTAAATGGGTTTTGTTTGAATATTTTCTAAACATTTAACCTCACAACCGGCTTTTGTCAAAGTTTAACTACATTTGTCCGCTTTTAATTGTTTAAAAGCGGCTAACTATTTAAGGAACAATTTAAGAATTTCATGCTACCAAAAGTTAATCCTACTATAACACAGGCCTGGTTGTTGCTAAGAAGGCATTTTGAGGAAGAAATGAACCGCTGCCAAATGAAAACACTTTTTGCCGCTGATGAAGAGCGGTTTACAAAATTCTCACTCAAATTAAATGATATACTTTTTGATTATTCCAAAAATATCATCACCGCCAAAACAATGCAGTTGTTGTTGCAATTGGCGGAAGAATGCAAAGTGAAAGAAGCTATTGAGTGCATGTTTGAAGGAGATGTAATTAACGAAACAGAAGGCCGTTCGGTTTTGCATACCGCATTACGCAATTTTTCAGGTAAACCTGTGTACAGCGAAGGCAAAGATATTATGCCTGAAGTGCAAAAGGTGCAGCAGCAAATGAAAGATTTCTGCAATCTTGTACACACCGGCCAGTGGAAAGGTTATACGGGCAAAAAAATAAAATACTTTGTAAATATTGGCATAGGCGGCAGCGATCTTGGCCCTTTTATGGTAACTGAAGCACTGAAACCCTACTGGGTTGAAGGGGTACAGTCTTATTTTGTAAGCAACGTTGACGGCACCCATATTGCCGAAACGCTTAAAAAAATAACTCCTGACGAAACTATCTTTCTTATAGCCTCCAAAACGTTTACTACTCAGGAAACCATGACCAACGCCCACACTGCACGGGAATGGTTTTTACAGCACGCCAAAGATGAAAAGCATATTGCTGCGCATTTTGTGGCGTTAAGCACTAACGAAAAAGATGTAAAGAAATTTGGCATTGATCCTAAAAACATGTTTGTTTTTTGGGACTGGGTGGGCGGCCGTTATTCATTGTGGAGCGCCATAGGGTTGTCTATTGCGCTTACCATCGGTTACGACAATTTTGAGCAATTGCTCAAAGGCGCATACCAGGCAGATGAACATTTTAAGTCTGAACCCTTTGCCGCTAACATTCCTGTTATCATGGCGCTGGTGGGGTTATGGTACACTAATTTTTTCGGATCACAGACAGAGGCTATATTGCCTTATGATCAATACATGCATCGCTTTCCTGCATACTTTCAGCAGGGTAATATGGAAAGCAACGGAAAACATGTTGACCGTAATGGCGGCGATGTTAGTTATGCCACGGGCCCTGTTATTTGGGGCGAGCCGGGCACCAACGGCCAGCATGCTTTTTACCAGCTAATTCACCAGGGCACAGTGCTTATACCCTGCGACTTTATAGCACCTGCTGTAAGCCATAACCCAGTAGGTGACCATCACCCAAAATTGCTTAGTAACTTTTTTGCCCAAACCGAGGCTTTAATGACCGGCAAGACTGAGAAAGAGGTTCGGGAAGAGCTGGCACAGGCCGGTAAAACAAATGAAGAAATAAAAAAACTGGTACCGTTTAAAGTATTTAAAGGCAACAGGCCCACCAATTCATTTCTTATAAAACAAATAACTCCCACCACGCTGGGCAATCTTATAGCGCTTTACGAACATAAAATATTTGTGCAAGGGGTGATATGGAATATATTTTCGTTTGACCAGTGGGGTGTTGAACTTGGCAAGCAACTGGCAGGGAAAATTTTACCTGAACTGGTAAACGAAAATCCTGTGAAATCGCACGACTCATCTACAAACGGGCTGATCAATGCCTGGAAAGCGATGAGCAGGCAGCAGGCAGGTTAAAAGGAGTACAATGTGCCAGGAAGCTATTTTTATTCCGAATGGATATATGCATTGCGGGCCAAAGTAGCAATACCCGCACTTGGCAAAACTTGCTTTTTATTATCTGCATTGCAGGTAAACATTTGCCGCACACATGAGAATGATTATTACCGGGGGCTGAGTAGCTGTTTTACTGGTGGTTAGTATCAGCCTAAATGCACAGCAGCCCGCCACGCCATTGCAATACCAATTGCAGTATTACGGCAATACCTTTTGAAAACACATCAGGCGGAAAAAAGTGCTCGCGGCTTTACTCTGAGAAGAAAATCGCTGACCGCAAAATTACCGGCTTCGCTTTTTACAAACAACGTGCACTTGGGCGTGAGCATACTTTTTGGAACTTGATTTTATTTTCTAATTTATTTGCACTGCTTGAGGATATACCACTTTGTATCAACCCGAACGGATAGTAATTATCCGTCTCCATTAATGGCCCCCTCGTATGGGTCACCTGCAAATTATCAAAGAACACATCAATGTTAGGCGTCTCATTGGTCAGGTAAATATACACATATCCGATCTTAGTTATCTTCCTGTTTGTTACACCATGGGTGCTAAATCAACCGTGCTGTTAAAGGCAGTGGTGTAGGTTTTGCCTGTTTGCGCATGATTGTAATAGTTAGTTATGGTTAAAGTACTGAAAGGAACAGGCTAAAAGCAGGAAACAGGCGAGACTGACAACAGCGAAAGAACAACCCTTTAAGTGTATATGTGTAAATATTCTTCGTTAAATGTTTGTATGGTAAATGCCTGGCTGCTGTTATGGGTGAGTGTCCATTTGCCATTATTGCAGCTTGCGGCAAGTGCCACAAATGTATTATTGGTTGTAAGGTAAAGATTACCATTTGCATTTTCATCACCTGTTGAAAATGCAACCAGGTTAATTATACTCCAGTCCATAAATGCAGTGCTCTGCGCCAATGGTATATGCGGTATAAGGCTGCCATACTTTACAAGAATAATACCAGGCACTGCACCGGCTTCAATTACATGCCACGTGTTGCCCTGGTATATTTTTTTTGTTTGGTAGTCTATCCACCTGCCTGCGGGTAAATATACTTTTCTTTTCGCGTAATTTTCCTGCATCAGCGGTGCAACAAGCATATCTTCTCCAAATAAATATTCATCATCAACGTGCCACACCGTTTCGTCCTCCGGGTATTGCAGCAGTAATGCCCTTAACACAGGCCAGCCATTGTTACTGCTGATAGCTGACTGTGTGTATATGTAAGGCATAAGCCTGTACTTAAGTTCCACAATCTTCCTGAAAGTACTAAGAAATGCTTTGCTAAACGCCCACGGTTCACGCGGGGGAAAGCCGTGTACGCGGCTGTGTGATGTAAGCATTCCGAATAGTGCCCAACGTTCAAATAATTCTTCTTTGGGTGGTGAGAGAAAACCGCCGATGTCGTGACTCCAGAAACTGAAGCCGCTTAAACCCAGCGACAGGCCGCCGCGCAGGGTACCGGCCATACCCGCATCGCTTACTTCGGGGTCGCCTCCCCAATGCACCGGGTAACGCTGGCAGCCAGCCCATGCAGCGCGCGCCCAAATAATGTTTTCGCCGGTTACCTGGCTGGTAAGCGCTGACAACAAATGCTGGTAGCGCAGGGGGTACAGGTTATGCTCATACCAACCTGTTTTACCCGATGCGTATAAACCCTTATAGGGGGCAGCTTCGCCAAAGTCGGCTTTTATAGCAGCAATACCCATATCAAGCAGCGGTGTTATTTTATTAGTGTACCATTGCTGTGCTGTAATATTTGAAAAGTCAAGTATTGCATCTTCCGCATACAAGTTTGCATTTGCACCCTTTACACATAATTCCTGTTTTGTTATTTCATCAAAAACGCTGTTGTCCTGTGTATAGTAAGGTATTTGCCATAATGAAATGTTGAAACCTTTTGCCTTAAGCCCTTTCACCATCTGTTCCGGTTTCGGAAACGCTGACGGAGAAAACTTATAATCGCAGCGGATACCATTTTCAAACCATCCTGCGTCAATATGTATCACATCGCAGGGTATTTCATGTTCCCTCAACTTTTGCGCAACATCCGTTACCTCCTGCTGTGAGCAGTATGTAAACCGGCTCATCCATAAACCGAACGACCATAACGGCGGCAGCGGGCTGCGTCCGGTAAGCGCTGTATATTCTGATAATATTTCTTTGGGGGAGCCGAGAAACAAAAACAAATCAAGCGAATCATCCCCGCTGTACAATATTTTACTGCCTGTGTAATGATGACCAAAATCAAAAGTAACAGGCGCTGAGGTATGCAGGAACATGCCATGCCCCCTGCTGCTTATGAAAAATGGTACGGGTTTATACATCTCCCGGCTTGCAGTACTTTGCACATCAGTACTGCACAGCACCAGCCTTTGCCCTTTTTTATTGAGGGCAGTAAAGCTTTCGCCGCAACCCGCAATATTTTCATCATGATACATGGTGAAAGGTATGGCCATGCTGCGTGAATAGTCGTTCGCGTGCCTCGTGAATAATAAGGGAATAGTTTTGTGATGAAGCGCGTCCAGTACTTTCATCCCCAATGTTGATGTAAGCTGCCGCCCGTTATTATCATGTACTGCTACCGCGAAGGATTGCTTATTTAGCACCACTGTGCCAAAAGGGCTGCGGTATCTAGCCTGTTCTTCTTGTTCATCAATATGCCAGGCAGCAGTTTGCGGTGGCTCCCCATCCAGCATTAATGACGATTGCTGTTTTTGCTCAACTGCGGTAGTTTTTATTTGCAGCCGTATGGTGCGTGCCGTAATAAAACTAAGTTTGAATTGCAACGTGGGGTCAACCTCATGTTCTTTCCAGAAAACACCTGTCTTGTCGAACTTTTCAAGGTGCCTGCCCATTTTGTTGAAAGACCAGTCAGTTACCCACCTGTGGTATTTCCATTGTATGCGGCCTTCGCCGGTGGCAGCATTGAAGGCTGTTACCGGCCCGGCAATGCAGTAGTCATTTTCATGCCTGTAAAAATCTTCGCTAACGTCAACAGGATTATTTAAAACTTCAGTACCCGGCATTTTTTATCCTCCATACATTTATAGCATAAGGTGCGAGTATTACGTGCAATTGCTGCCCGTTTTGGGTTAGCACGGCTTTATCTGTACTTAAAACCTGTTTTATACCAGTTATACTGCCTGCTGTGTAATTAATAGTTGTTTCAGCACTTGTGCTGCCAAGGTTAACGGCAACAATTGTAGTGTGTTTACCTGTAAATCTTTTAAAGCAAAAAACGCTGTCGCTGCTGTTGCTTACCCCCTGGTATTTACCGCTGTACAGCTCTTCATTTGCCTGCCTTATTTTAATAACACTCCTGTAAAAATTAAATAATGATTGGGGGGCATTCTCTTCTTCCTCCAGCGATACGCCATCGTTAGGGTGCAGGTTGGTGCTGTCCCACCAGCCGCCGGTATTTTTATACCAAAGCGCCATGCCTTTGCCGGTATCAGCTTTGTACCATTCAAATGCCTCACGCATGGGTATATCGTTGCCATCTGTATTGCCAAACCTGCCAAAGCCACCGCTGCCAAACATGCCAAGCTCCTGCCCGTAATAAATGGACGGAACGCCGCCCAGCAGCAGGTTTAAGGCCGCTGCAACTTTTTCCTTACCAATATTTTTATTAACGGCCGAGGCAAACCGTTTCATGTCGTGGTTTTCAAGAAATACAATTTGCTGTTTGCCCGGCGGAAGCATGCCTAACGTGGTATCAGCCATTGCCTCCAGTTGTATTTTGTTAAACGATGCAATGGCTTGCTGCAGGCGAAACCCAAACACGAGGTCAACGTGGCCTTTTTCAAAGTAATCAAAGCCGAAGGAACCCCAATTAGCTTGTTCTGCTATAATGGTTAAACGTGGGTTTACTGTTTTTAGTTTTATAAGCAGCGGCCTCCAGAATTTATCAAACAGGTTGGTAAGCCTGCCTTTAAAATCGAGATCGTCCATCATGTGGTCAAGGCGAAAGCCATCTACGCCGTCATCAAATTTTCCATCATTATTGGGGTCAACAAATTTTTTAAACAGGGTGTAATTGTATTCCTGCACATTTTTGTTATACAGGTTGGCGGTGGTTATCTGCCGCGTTACACCGTTATAGCCTGTAAGCGAATGTACCCCAAACACAATGCTGGAGGGCTTTTTATTGGCGGAGTCATCCCACAGTATATAACTGCTATATTTTGACGCAGGGTTGCTAAAAGCGTCTTTCCACCAAACCTGGTCTTCGGTTACATACTGTGTTTCCATATCAAGGTAAAGCTTCATACCCCTGCGGTGCACTTCTTTTACCAGGGCTACAAAGTCCTGCATCGTGCCATACCGGGCATCAAGTTTGTCATAACCGGTTATAAAATAGTTGTGGTAATATACCGACTCAAATATTGGTATGGTAAGTATTGCTGTTACGCCCAGCTTTTGCAGGTAATCCAGCTTCATGCGCAGGCCGTTAAAATCGCCGTGCAGATCGCCGTTGCTGTCATAAAAACTGCGCTGAAAAACATGGTAAATTATTTCGCCTCCCTGGCCGCCTGCATTTTGTGCCCTTAGTGCAGGCGTATAAATGCAGCACAGTAAAAAAAGTGGTAAAGCAATACATTGTTTAAGCATACAACCATTTTCTAATGCAAACCTAATAGAGCGTATGATTACATTAAAATAGTGTATTTGCCATTTTTGATACATTATTTACACAAGATGACATTTTAATAGCTATTTTGGCAAGCGAGGTATTATATTTATGCTATGAAAATGATTTACGAGGAAATACAATCCCCCGCTGACGCCAGCTTTCTTGTGCGGGAATATTTTCAGCCCGATTTGAATACACCATTTCATTTTCACCATGAGTACGAACTGTTGTATATAGGCAAAAGCTATGGTAAGTTATATGCCGGCAACAAGGTGATGAATTTTGCCGGGGGTGATATTTATTTTTTCGGGCCGGGCTTTGCACACTGCCTTTATACTGATAAAAGTTTTATACAATCGGGGCAAACGGCACATGCTATTGTAATACAGTTTAAGCAGGATTTTTTAGGTGCAGATTTTTTTGAGCGGGCAGAGTTACGCAGGGTGAAAAAGCTGTTGCATCAAAGCAGCGCGGGTATTAAAATTAACAAGACAGGTAATGGGCTTTTGCAATACTTTGCCGGCATTACAAAAGCGGGGGATATGCATAGCCTGCTGCTGTTGCTGCAAATGCTTGACGTAATGTCAAGGTTGAGAAAGGACGATATTACGTATATTTCCGGCGGGCCGCAGAATGCGTTCAGCAATTACGACCCCGGCAAAATGGAAGCCGTATTTGATTACATAATGGACAATTTTATTAAAGAAGTTACGATAAAAAAAGCGGCATCGCTTGCATGTATGAACGAGGCTGCTTTTTGCCGTTATTTTAAGCGGAGGGCCCGCAAAACATTCTCACAATTTGTAAACGAAGTACGTATTGCCCATGCTACGCAGTTACTGGTTAACAGCAATAATGGTATTGCCGATGTTTGTTTTGAAAGCGGTTTTAACAATGTATCTTATTTTAACCGCCAGTTTAAAGCTATTACAGGCAAAACACCTTTTGAATACAGGAAAGAGCTTGCAGTGTAGTAAATGCATCGTTTTTGTAAATATTTATCAAACGCATTTGTATATTCGTTAAAGGCTCAGCTAATCCTCTGTCAAAATAAAACGCCCCTAAACACATGGAAATTCTTCTACTCGCCGTAATATTCGTGCTTATACTTATTATACTTGGCAGGACGTCCGGGACGGAATCCGCGATAAAAAATGTTGAGAAAGATATTTTTGATCTGCGGCAGGAAATAAACCAACTGCTTAAAGAGCTTGCCGCAAAAAAGAAAGAGCAAACTCCACCACCTACAGCAACTCCTACTGTACCCACATCGAAAGCGGGGCCGGTTTACGTTGAACCCGGCCAGGAGACTGGAACGGTGATAAAAGAACAAAAGGCAGACAATCTCCAGCCCATACTCGTGGCATCACCGCCCGTTCCCGTCGGGGCTGCATTTAAACCTGCGGAGCCGGCATTACCAAAACCTGTGCCGGTTGCCTACGAACAGCAGGAATCATGGTTTGACAAATGGCTGCGGAATAACCCGGATATGGAGAAGTTTATCGGTGAAAACCTGGCCAACAAAATAGGCATTGCTATACTTGTACTGGGTATAGGATTTTTTGTGAAATATGCTATTGACCAGGACTGGATAAAAGACATTGGCCGTATATGCATAGGTTTGTTTTGCGGTATGGTGCTTATTGGCCTTGCCCACAGATTACGAAAAAATTATCATTCATTCAGCAGTGTATTGGTTGGTGGAGGGCTTACCGTGTTTTACTTTACAATTGCGCTGGCTTTTCATGAATACCACAGGCTAAGCCAAACTTCTGCATTTGTTATTATGGTGCTCATCACCATTTTTGCAGTACTACTGTCCATACTGTATAACAGGCTTGAACTTGCCATTATTGCCACGGTGGGAGGGTTTATTACACCCTTTTTAGTAAGCAATGGACAGGAAAATTATATAGCATTGTTTACTTACCTCTCAATATTAAACGCGGGGCTTATAGTACTGGCCTATTACAAACGCTGGCGGGCGCTAAATTTTATTGCGTTTGTATTTACGCAAAGCATATACCTGTCATGGACATTCACAAGGCAGGGCACTCCGGGGTTTGATTATCAAAATACATTTTTATTTGGCTGTGTTTTTTACTGCATGTTTCTTGTAATGAACGTAATATACCATGTTAGCCGCGGCAGTAAGCTAAAGGGATATGATTTTATTATACTGCTGTCAGTAAACCTGTGTTTTTACGGAGCGGGCATGTACCTGATGTCGCAAAGCGACATGACGCAATACAAGGGTTTGTTTACTGCCCTGATCGGTGCCATAAACCTTGTACTGGCATGGGCATTTTTTAAAAAGTCAAGGGCAGATAAAAACTTTATTTACCTGCTGATAGCAATTACAGTAACCTACATTTCGCTGGTAGCGCCGGTGCAATTAAACGGGTATTATATTACACTGTTCTGGGCGGCGGAAATGGTTGTGCTGCTCTGGTTATATCAACACTCTTTTATTAACCTGCTTAAAACAGCTACCCTGCTGGTTACTTGTTTGCTTATAGTAAGCATGGTAATGGATTGGTTTGAAATATATATACAGGGCGACGTTATTACAGCAAAGTTACCTGTGTTATTTAATAAAGGATTTATTACTGGTGTTTGCACCAGCACAGCTTTGGCACTTATGTTTGCATTGCTTAAAAAAGAAGCCGATACTTATTACCTGCCCGGGATTGAAAACCGCAACCTGCGCATTGCTTACCTTATCCTGGCTGTAATTATATTTTTTGTTACCGGTTTCCTGGAAACAAAATTTCATACAGAGCAGTTTGAGGCGTTGCAGCAACAGGTGCTGCTTACACCGCTATACCTGCAACTGTATGCGGTTACTTTTGTTTTGCTACTGGTAATAATTTTCGACGCGCTGAAACTGCCGTTTAGTACAACCATAGGCATTATAGTGCCCGGCCTTGTGCTGGCTGCATATTTTATAAATGCAGGGTTAATTTACCGTTCAGTATTGCTGATGCTTGCCTCCGGCAAAAGCAGGATTAATTTTTACCTTGTGGCATTAAACTGGCTGTTGTTGCTTGCGCTTATTTATTATACATGGGTAAGGCTGCGGAAAACAATGTTTGCCGATGCCGGTACTGCCCGTTTTTTTATATGGATTGGTGTGCTGAGCGTTATTGGTATTTTTAGTATTGAGTTGAAGAACCTGCTGGTTTGGACATTTTATTCAGGTCTGCATTCTGTTGATTATGTCGGTAACCTTTACAGCAAAGCCGGGCTAAGCATAGTATGGGGGGTGGCATCGTTTATTATCATCTGGCTGGGGCTTGCAAAAAAACACAAAACACTCCGTATAATTGCATTGGTGCTGTTTGGCATAACCCTGGTAAAGCTGTTTGCATACGACATTAGCAATATACCTGTGGGAGGCAAAATAGCAGCGTTTATTTTACTGGGTGTAGTGCTCCTGGTTGTATCGTTTATGTACCAACGGTTAAAAAAACTTATTATAGATGATAAGGACACTAAGTAAAATTGCGGGGTTGTTTTGCCTGCTACTGCATGTAACAGCATTGCCTGCGCAATTTAAAAATAAAGCTACGCTTGAGCCGGTAAAGGAAACCGGCTTTTACAGTATTTATGTAAGCCCTGAATTAAGTGGCTATGTAAAGACTGACTTTAGTGATTTGAGGATTATGGATGAGGAAGAAAAACCATCTGCATATATAGTAAGGGAATATGTTACTAGGCAGTTTGATTCCGTGCGAACAATTTTGAAAATTATTTCAAATACAATAACTGACAGTGGTAAGAGCGTTCTGATAATTCAAAATTTAAGCGCTGTAAGGTATCTCACCGCGCTGGCGTTTATACTAAGAAATAATGCGGTAAGCCGGGCAGTTGATGTAAGCGGCAGCGACGATAAAATAAAATGGTACTCTATTGTTGAAAATGGCATAATAGGTAATAAATACATTAAGGATACTGATAAATATCTTGAAGTAATTGATATGCCTCCAAGCTCATTTAAATACTTCAGGGTAACGGTGTATAATGGAACTAAAGACCCGCTGGATATACTTTCTGCGGGGGATTATTATTCCTTTCAATATAAATGGAATAATCCCTATACATTAAACCCGGAAAGCGGGTATAGGCAAGTAGACAGTGCAGATGGATGGTCATATATTTTCGTGCATGATAGTCTTCTTTTTCACAAAGTGATGATAAACATGAAAATGATCGTTCCTGGATTTTACCGGCGCAACTGCGCATTACTTGTAAATGGGAAAGCGGTTACAAATTTTTCCATATCGGGCGATTCGCTTGTTAGTAGGCCGGTGCCATTATTCAACGCGGGAGATTGGGTTGTAAAGATTTATAACGGTGATAACCCGGCTCTCAAAATCAGGAGTGTTTACACGTTTCAATTAGACAATCGTATTATCGCCTGGCTTGATTCCGGCAAGGCCTATCATCTTGAAATGAATGACTC
>DASZUX010000639.1:0-3061 GCA_035547455.1 Chitinophagaceae bacterium | reverse complement strand
CAGGCAGCAGTTTGTTTGACCAAAGGCTGTTTTTTAAGGGCCAATCTGTTCCAATACAATACTGTTGTAAGTTTAAATACTGCTTGTTCATACATTTGAATATGGCATTAGATAATACCTGCAAACTGGTTGAAATTACTGGCGAAAATATTAGCGTGCTGCATAACCTGGCAGGGGAAGCAACACGTAATGGTTATTATTTTTTGCAAAGAACAATGGATGACTGGTATAGCGGGGCTAATACATTTGATAAGCCTGGTGAAAAGCTGTGGGGATTATTTATAAAAAAAGAACTGGCAGGTATAGGTGGCCTGAATATAGACCCTTATTGCCTTACACCAGGGGTTGGCCGGGTGCGGCACCTGTATATTAAGGAGGTTTACCGCAGGGCAGGGTACGCAACGTTGCTAATGGAAAAAATAATGGAAGTAGCTGCCTGTAATTTTACCGTATTGCGCTTGTTTACTGATAATGCGGGAGCGGCAGCTTTTTACGAAAAGCTGGGGTTTAAACAAACAGGGGAGTACAAGGCAAGCCATTTTATAAAAATTTGAAGCGTTCCCCGGTAATCATCAAAAGGTTCCGGCGGATAGAAATTTCTTTTATTGTTCCGCAGGAACAATTGGTTGGTAGCAGCTTTAGGTAGCAGCCGGCAACTCTATATAAAATATGGTGCCTTTACCGGGGGTACTTTCAAACCATATACTGCCTTTATGCCTGCTCATAATTCTTTTGGAAATAGAGAGCCCCAGGCCAAAAGGTTTTTCACCGCCGGTACCCGGTTTTTTGGCTTCGGTAAACATATCAAACACCTTGGTTTTATCATTTTCTGGTATGCCTATGCCATTATCTTCTACGGTTATTATAGCCCGGCGGTTGTTTTCATAAAGGCGCACTTTTATAGTTCCCCCGCCAGGTGTAAACTTTATGGCATTTACAATAACATTATTAAATACCCGCCATAGCTTCTCCTGGTTAATGTTAGCGTAAACAGGGCCGTTGCTGTTCTCAAAAACCAGTTCCTGTTTTTTTTCTTTTGCTTTAAATTGTAAAAGCTCAACCGTGTCGTGCAATATGGGCGATACATCCAGCCGCTGCACCTCAATAGGTTCGCTTTCTTCTGCAAGACCTGAACGGAGCAACTCATTTATCATTTCCATGGAGTGATTGCCCGTCGCTTCAATTAGCTGTGCCATTCGTTTTGCCTCATCGCCCATGTCTTCCTGCCGCAACAATGCGGCAATGCCTGTTATACCGCCTAACGGGTTGCGCAGGTCGTGCGCCATAACACGCATAACACGCATGTAGTTTTTATTGGCAGCTTCCAGTTCCTGCAGGGCCTTTTCCAGGTCTTTATTTTGCGATACTGCGTCCCGGTGGCTTTTACGGCTCCTGTGCAGGTTGCGGTAAGCAAGAAAAATAATCACTGCTGACAGCAAAGCCCCCAGGGCTATGGCCCACAAATAAACATTGTTTACAGTTTCTTTTATTTTTAGCTCCTCCAGGGTGTGCTGCTGTTCCAGTGAGCTGAACTCCTTACCGACATTTAAAGCCTTTAAAGCCTTGTTGGCCCTGTCAAGAGAATCTTTTTGGTGTATATAAATGTCAAGTTCACTATAAGCCTTCTGTAAACTGCCTTTTTTAAATAAATAGGCTGCGTATAGCCGGTGCCACCGGGTTTTTGAATCCGGCGTATGCCCGCGTGTGCTGTATTTATCTATTAATGCCCTGCTTTCCTCAAATGTTCTTTCGGCTTTTGTAAGGTCCCCGGTTTGGGTATATAAATCTGCCAGCTTCAGCAATGGAGGTATTACAATAGCATCAACCCCCTTATACGTTATGGCCACTGCTTTTTCAAGGTAATATTCGGCGCTGTCCGGCATACCCTTTTTAATATACAGCCCGCCCAGGTTATCATACACCACCCTTTTTGAAGGTTTAATAAGGTTGCTGTCAACCATACCCGGGTATGCTTTATTTACCAGCATTACGTCTGTTTGGTAACAAATGGCGGCACTGTCTAAATAGCCTGCTTTGTCATAAGCCAGCCCTGCGTTATCAAGGGTGCCCTGTTTCACCATGAAAAGCTTTTGGGGTATGTCATCGTTGCAACTGTCAAGCATAAGATAGGCAGCATACCATAAACGGCCTGCAATAACATAATTCTCCTGGTCATAATAGATGCCTGCTATTTTAGACAGTATCAGCGATTTGCTGCAACTGCTTATGTTGGGCAGCTTTTCAGCTTTATAATAAAACTGCAGTGCGAGGTTAAATTTTTGGTTAACCTTGCAGGATTCGCCTTTTACTACCAGTGCTTCAACGTATTCTGCCGGGAAAAGCATCGCTGTTTCAGGGTTGTTAAAAACGGCAACAGCACTGTCAGCATAAAAATCCATCTTGTGTGGATTTTCTCTTGACTGGTTGGCCCTTATACGGTAATATTTTGACATAAAAGGCACAGGGGCGCCGGCATATTTTTTTTCCAGGGCAAGCAAAAGCGTAATAGCTGCATCACTGTTATGGGTAAGAAGAATGCTGTCAACGGCCTGCAACTGCCGGTTTACAGCGCTAACATCTACTGAGATATGATTTTTACATGAACAAAAAACTGTTACGATACAACTGGCTAACCAAAAGCAGCGCCAAACACTTGCAGCATTCCGGCGGCCATTGATATGAGATAAGGGGATCGGCAAGAAAAGATTTAACTATTTTTTGCAAAAATAATATTTAAAGGTATTGGTTTTGTAAATATGGCGATTGCTGTTACACAGGGTGCCATGTTTTTTGGAAGATATAAAAATAAAACCCGCGCACCTGGATGCACGGGTTATCATAAATTACTTTTTCAGGCGGCTGTCTAATTATGCTCTTTCAGCAAAAAATCAAGACCGGCCTTACCTGGCAGTGGCTGTGCTTCAACCTTATTCCCTAAAATAATCGTTGCATTGGCTGTTGTTGTATAAGCAGGCCATTGAGGAAGCCCCGCACCATTAGGATTACCGGTTTTAATAAAATTAGCCCAGTAGGCTGACATAGTTTTGGCAAGGTCCCTGTC
>DASZUX010000638.1:0-8885 GCA_035547455.1 Chitinophagaceae bacterium | reverse complement strand
GAATATTGAATACACATCTGCCTTAGTAATTTCCAGTTTGTCAAAGCTCTCTGCAATGCCGCCTGAAGTCCACCCGTTGTATCCTTTGTTGGTGTATTGAATATAAGGCAAGGCCTCCGTTACGCGGGTCATATATCCTTTTGTAATTCGGTGGTTCGCTTCGTCAGGGTGCTCATTCAGGTAGGTAATGGAGTCGCCAATAGCCACCCAGGTAATGTCTTTGTGTGTAAATGAGGTAAAGGCAATTAAAATAACAGCGGCGGCAAACAAGTTTTTCATCGGCAAAATTTAATGCTCTAAAATAAACGCTTTTTGCCGAAATACGGGTGTTTTTCATATATCAACTTCTTTCAAAACAATGCCGGTGCCGGCCGGGACAGATTGATTATTAAAGCCTCCCCGTTCTCCCCCAGGTATTCTTTTCCTGCCTTTTTGTGCAAGTGCAGTTATTTGCTTTTTTTTGCTTTATGATACCGTTTGATGCTATTGATAAAAGCTGGACAGTTTTTTTGGACAGGGATGGGGTGATTAACCGTGACAAGGAAGGAGATTATATACGCAATGCCGGGGAGTTTGTAATGCTTGAAAGGGTGGAGGAGGCCATTGCATTACTTAATGATATTTTTGGCTACACCATTGTGGTTACCAATCAAAAAGGAGTGGGCCGCGGACTGATGACCCTGGAAGATTTAACAGGCATACACAGCCTGCTGGCTGAAAAACTTGCTGTACAAAAGGCAATGGTTAACAAAATATACTTTTGCACTGCTACTGACAACAGCCACCCTAACCGTAAACCACAGCCAGGCATGGCATATCTTGCAAAAGCTGACTTTCCCGGAATAGCGCTTGAAAAGAGTATTATGGCAGGTAACCGACTGAGTGACATGGAGTTTGGCAAAAACGCGGGCATGTACACAGTGTTCATCGCCACCACGCACCCTGAAACTCCTTTCCCGCACCCGCTGATTGATGAAAGGTTTAATTCGCTTGCAGAGTTTGCAGGCAGGCTGGCATTAATAAAACACTAAAGTTTGCCCGCCGGGAAATATTCTGTTCTGTTCAACGTAAACAACATTGTATATTACAAGCGTTAACAAGTAGGGTTACCATGCGTTATTTTTTGATGATAGGGTGTTTGGTATTTTGTGCAGGCGTCAGAGCGCAAAAATTATCGGCAGTAAACCTGGCTTACCTGCAAAAGCTGGAGGAGGATACGCTAAAGCCGTCTTCGCGCCAAATGATTTTAGATACTATACCCGGCAGGCGGTTTATGGCAGACAGTGTTTTTATTACTGAATTTGTAAAAGCCCTGCGCGTACCCGGGTCTTTTAATTATCCTTTTGACTCAATTACCACCATTTCAAAGATTTATCCTGCAGACAGCTCATTCAGGATTTTTACATGGGAACTTGAACGGGATGAAGGTTATTTCAGGCAGCAGGGCGCTATACAAATTAAAACAGCCAATGGGGCGTTAAAGCTATACCCGCTGATAGACCAGAGCGATTTTACTGATAGTCTTACCAATTCACTGCGTAGTCCTAAAAACTGGATAGGTGCTATATACTACGGCATTGTAACCAAGGAGTATAAGGGGAAAAAATATTATACCCTGCTGGGGCTTGATGATAATGACTTTGCCAGTACGCGTAAATGGGCTGACGTGCTTACGTTTGACGGCGAAGGCAAGCCGCATTTTGGGGCAGAGATTTTTGATTTTAGCGCCGATAGCCTGAAGCCCGCTTTGCCTGCTTACCGGTTTTTAATGGAGTTTAAAAAAGATGCCCGTGCCCGGCTGGTGTACGACCCTGGTATGGATATGATTGTTTTTGACCACCTTAGC
The DNA here is from genome assembly GCA_035547455.1 of Chitinophagaceae bacterium. GTDB lineage: Bacteria > Bacteroidota > Bacteroidia > Chitinophagales > Chitinophagaceae > JABDFW01. Next base: position 7,039 of record DASZUX010000638.1, on the reverse strand, counting down.
AGCGAAACACACGAGGACGGAAAGAAATATACACTAATACCGGACGGTGATTATGAGGGGTTTAAATGGAAAAACGGTAAATGGGTGCATATAGACAATATTTTTGAAAACCCGCCCGAAGATGGCAAAACGCCCGTACCCGCCCCTCTTTATGATGAAACAGGCAGGCCTGTTAACCAGCGATGACGCTTTTATTAAATTAAACTTAGCAAGGCTTTAGAGTTGCTTAAAGCCGGGAGTTGTTTGCTTAAACAGGTTACATTTGTTACGGGTATGTTGTCTCGTTTTAAATATATAAAATCCATTATAGCATACTGGAAAAACCTTGTAGGCAACCCGGCGGAGTTTTCGCTCGAAAACCGTTTGTATAATGCTGTAAGCCTTATAACATTGCTTGAACTGTTTTTTTTAATACCGTTCAATCTTGTTATCGGGCTGTCTTATGTAAGTCTTATGGTTGCAGCGGTATGCCTGTTGCAATTGTATTTTTTCTATCTGTCACGCTATAAAAAAAAGTTTTACGCTGCCAGTATTATTTATTGTTTTATAGCGTATGGGTTTCTTATAACCAACTACTTTATTAATTCCGGTATTAACGGGCCTACCATACTGGGTTTTGTAATGACATTTGTATTATTTATAGCCATTACGCCTTCGCGCTGGCATAAATGGTGGCTTATATTGCATGCAGCAATTGGCACCGGGCTGCTTGTATTTGAATATTTCACACAAAGCATCCCCAGTTCGTATAACAACCAGCTGGACAGGTTTACTGATAACGGATTTACTTACCTGGTGCTGCTGGTATGTATGTATTTTGTGGTACGCTATACGCTTAGTAATTACAATAAGGAAAAAAGCCTGGCCCAAAAACATGCCGCGGCTATTAAAGTGCAGAACGAAGCGCTTGAAAACCTTAACCGGGAAAAAACAAGGCTGTTCTCAGTGATTTCGCATGACCTGAGGGCGCCGCTTAACTCAATACAAGGTTATCTTGAACTGCTTACAGATGGCGTTTTGCCCGGTGAACAAAAGGCAAAAATTGAGAAAGAACTGCTGCTGCAAACAAGGCAAACGCAGGATATGCTGGTTAATTTGCTTTCCTGGTCAAAAACGCAGTTGTCAGGCAGCAATGCAGATTTGCAGGTATTTAATGTTTACGATACTGTTTTAAGTACGCTGGATATGATGGCAACAGTTGCGGTCAAAAAGGGCATAATGTTTACAAACAACATTAACCCGGCCGTTCAGGTAAAGGCTGATGCGGATATGCTGCAACTGGTAGTACGTAACCTGGTACACAACGCTATTAAGTTTACGGATGCCGGCGGCGAAATAGTCATTACTGCTTACAGCCGGCAAGATAAATGTATTATAAGCATAAAAGATAACGGTACGGGCATACCGTATGAAAAACAGGCTGAAATTTTCTCCCTCACAATACGTTCGGCACAGGGCACTGGTAAAGAAAAAGGCATAGGGCTTGGCCTGTATTTATGCAGGCAATTAATGGAAATGCAAAATGGTGAAATACTATTCGCCAGCACCCCGGGGCATGGCGCAGAGTTTACCCTGGTGCTGCCAAACTGCTGAAAGTGCTACGCGTTATGCAGGTGCAGTTTTTTAAGCAGCTCCGGCGAGGTGTCTTCTGCAGACATGCCGTAGCCCGTTACCAGCACACCTTTAACACCTGATTTAGACTGGATGGCATAAACAGTAGCTTCGTCAGCAGGGTCAGTATTGCCTTCGTAACGGTAAACATCTGTTACGTCAAAGTCGTCAGCAGCAAACTTGCCTTTTTCGCAGGCAAGCACATTATCTTCAATATTAAAGTCAACTGTAAAGCCCTGGCTGCGCAGTTGCTGCAATGCTTCAGACACGGTGGCATAATGATAGTGTTGTAACATAGTACTTACATTTTGCAGGTGATGATAAAATAGGCAATAAAGTTACTGCTTATTGCCTGCACATTTACTACATTGCTGCCATGCAAAGAACGATCTTAAGAGTAATAAGCTGCCTTGTATTGCTGTTAGCTATTGCAACATCGCATGTTGCCGGCCAGGATATAGTGCCTTACAAAAACCCCCGGCTTAGTATTGATGAACGTGTAAAAGACCTGTTACAGCGTATGACGCCGGAAGAAAAATTCTGGCAATTGTTTATGATACCCGGTGATTTGGATAATGTAGATACCAACCAGTATAAGCATGGCATATTCGGGTTCCAGGTAAGCGCGGTATCAAAAGGCAATAATGCCGCTGCACAAATGCTGCAGTATGGCACTGGCGAAGACGCTGTAAGCCTGGCTAAAAAAATTAACGCCATACAAAAATATTTTATACAGCAAAGCAGGCTGGGCATACCCATTATACCTTTTGATGAAGCGCTGCATGGCCTGGTGCGCAGTGGCGCAACTGCTTTCCCGCAATCTATTGGCCTTGCGGCTACCTGGGATACATTGCTGATGCGCGAGGTAGCGCAGCGCATAGCTGCCGAAACAAAAGCGCGGGGCATACGCCAAATACTAAGCCCTGTAATGAACATTGCCAGCGATGTACGCTGGGGCAGGACGGAAGAAACATACGGGGAAGACCCTTTTTTAACAAGCCAGATGGCTGTAGCCTATACCGGCGCTTTCGAGCGTACCGGCATTATAACCACTCCCAAACATTTTATAGCCAATGTGGGAGATGGCGGCAGGGACAGCTATCCTGTTGACTATAACGAAAGGCTGCTGGAAGAAATATATTTTCCGCCGTTTAAGGCATGTTTTGAAAAAGCCGGCTCACGTTCTGTGATGACGGCCTATAACTCCCTTGATGGTTCCCCCTGTTCAGCCAACGACTGGTTGCTGAATAAGAAACTGAAAGATGAATGGGGCTTTAAAGGGTTTGTAATATCGGATGCAAGTGCTGTTGGCGGGGCAAATGTGCTGCACTATACCTCAAAAGACTATCCCACATCGGGGCAGCAGGCCATTACAAACGGGCTGGATGTAATCTTTCAAACAGCTTATGAGCATTACAAGTTATTCATCCCCCCGTTTCTTGATGGCAGTATTCCGCAGGCGAGGATTGATGATGCTGTGTCGAGAGTGCTGAGAGCGAAGTTTGAACTAGGTTTATTTGACAACCCCTATGTGCCGGTGGCAGGGGCTGCAAGATGGGTGCATACAGACACCAGCAAGTACCTGGCGCGCAAAGCTGCGTTTGAATCAATAACATTGCTTAAGAACGAAAAAAATGTATTACCGTTTGGCAGCAGCATACACAGTATTGCAGTGATAGGTGATGATGCGGCAGATGTAAGGCTGGGTGGCTACAGCGGCCCTGGCAACGGTAAGGTGAGCATATTGGACGGCATAAAACAACGTGCTGCTGATAGTATAAAAGTAAGTTATACACCGGGTTGCGGTTTAAGGTCAAAGGAGTGGGAGGTAATACCATCAAAATATTTTAGCTGCACTATTAACAATACTGCCGGCGAAGGTTTAAAAGGTGAGTATTTTGACAATATAACTTTAAGCGGAACCCCAAAAGTTGTAAGAAAGGATGGAGAAATTAATTTCCAGTGGACATTATTCCCGCCTGATAATATGCTGCCGCTTGATTTTTATTCTGTAAGATGGACAGGTACGTTAAAAGCACCTGTAACGGGTATGTATAAAATAGGGATAGACGGTAACGATGGCTACCGCCTGTACGTTAATAACAAACTGGTTATTGATAACTGGGTAAAACAAACGTACAGTACAAAACTGGCGGATATTATGTTTGAACGGGGCAAAGCCTATAATGTGCGTGTAGAGTTTTTTGAACCTGATGGTAATGCGCACATAAAGCTGGTATGGAATGTTGGCGTTAAAAATGACTGGAATGAAAAAATAAATGAGGCTGTGGCGGCTGCACAAAAAGCAGATGTAGCAGTAATTGCCGCCGGTATTATAGAGGGAGAGTTCCAGGACAGGGCTATGCTTACCCTGCCCGGCCACCAGGAAGAGCTGATTAAACGTGTTGCTGCAACAGGTAAACCCGTGGTTGTATTACTGGTTGGCGGCAGTGCCGTGGTGATGAACAACTGGATTGATAAAGTAAAAGGTATTGCAGATGTTTGGTACCCCGGCGAAGAAGGCGGCCACGCAGTGGCACACGTATTATTTGGGGATTATAACCCTGCCGGCAGGCTGCCGGTTACCTTTCCGCTGAGCGAGGCACAGTTACCACTGGTATATAACCATAAACCTACAGGCAGGGGAGATGATTATAACAACCTGAGCGGGTTGCCATTGTTCCCGTTTGGGTTTGGCCTTAGCTATACAACGTTTGAATACGGCAATTTGCACATAGAGAACAATGATATTGATACGGCTGCTTCAACAACAGTTACCTGCGATGTTAAGAATACAGGAAAAAGGGAAGGCGATGAAGTAGTACAGTTATACCTGCACGACGAAATTGCAAGCGTAGCACGACCCGTAATGGAACTGAAAGGCTTTACCCGAATACACCTGCAGCCCGGCGAAACAAAAAAGGTAAGTTTTGCCATTACACCACAACTGCTGAAAATGCTGGATGAAAAGATGCAGTGGGTGGTTGAACCCGGGGACTTCAGGGTTATGATCGGGGCCTCCTCCAGGGATATAAAACTTAAAAGCACTCTGCACATACACTAAAAGGCAATCCCCTTTTAACCTGGTAGTTGTCTTTTAGTGTATTGTATAATTCAGGGCTGCACAATTATTTTACTGGTTGAAATAGTGTTGTTAAGCCTGATTGATATTGTGTACTGTCCTGCAGCAAGCTGCGAAACATCAAACGGCTTGTTAACCGGCACCCGCTGCCACTGTTTTACCGCCTGGCCCTGCATGTTATAAATAACCACGCTTTCTGCTGACGAAACGCCTGGTATGCTGATAGTAATATACCGTGCGGCAGGATTGGGATATACCTGCACAGCAGGCGCATTACCGGCTTTTACCAGTACAATGTTAGAGAAAGTAAATTTACCATCCCTGTCAACCTGTTTAAGCCGGTAGTAATTGTTGCCGCGCCCCGGCGCCGCATCAGTAAATGAATAATGCAGCAACGCAGATGAAACGCCTGCGGCATCAACACGGCCTATGGAGTCGAACAAAGGCGAATTATTGATGCGCTGTATTACAAAATAACGGCTGTTAAATTCGGTAGCTGTTTGCCACTGCAGCAGTATTTCATTTTTAGCATAGTTGCCTTTTAATGAAAGCTGTGTTACGGGCAATGTGCCAGATGAGGTAAGCAGGGATGTATAAATATCGGTTCCGGTATTGGCCGAATTCCTGTTATCTTCCCAAAAAACAATCCCGTTTCCATCGCCGGCAGGTATTACCTGCGCGCGCTGCTGCAAGTCTCCGGCAGTGCTTATGGCAACATCGTTTGCGGCCCACAGCTTATTGCCCAGCGAATCAATTGACTGGCCGTATATATTGTAGTTGTAACCATCGCGGTTATCACTCCAAACCATCACGGCATTACCTTTATTATCTGTCATCATTGACAGTTTGTTAGCGTCCTGGGAAAACAAAATAGCACCCGGGTAAACCACAGAGGTTGTAATTAGCCGGCCATCTGTTTCAAATACTGTACTGCCGTCTTTTCGTACGCGTTGCGCGTATAAATCGTAGTTACCCCTTTCATCTGCCCAGCCAATGTAAGCGCCCCCGGCACTGTCTGATGTCAGTTGGGGCAAAAACTGGCGGCGTTGGGCAACGCATACGGGTATGCCATTATTATTATACCAGGGGTCAGAGGGGCTTAGCCATTTCTTATTACCTGTTGAGTCAATTAGTTGAGCATATACGTCGTAGGTTGGCCCAAGAAATCCTGCGCGGTTATCATCCCAAACAATAATGGCGCCCTTGCTGCCATCGCTTATAATGGCAGGAAACTGCTGGTCGTAGTCGGCATTGCAAATAACCAGGTCCTGGTAATCCCATTTTCTTAAACCGCTTGAGTCAAAGCGCTGGGCATAAATATTGTCTGTACCATCGCGGTCATCAAACCATGTTACTATCATGCCGTTTCTTCCATCAGTTACCAATTGCGGCTCATATCCAAATCCATAACCCGGGTAACAAAGCTTGTGCGGGTATGGCAGTGTGCCCCAGGCTAATGAACCATCGCTGCGTACATGCTGCCCATAAATTAACGAGGCGTGGTTGTCATATTCGTCCCAGGCAAGGTATGCGCCCCCGCCTCCATCGCTGATTACAGCAATACGGGCTTTAACGTTGGCGTTTGAGTCTGCTGCAACACCATTGTCAACCCATAATGCATGCCCCGTTGCATCAACGCGCTGCACGAATATGTCCCCCTCCTGGGTATTGGTGGTATTGGCATAGCGGTGGTCAATCCAGGCTACTATAATACCGCCTGCACCGTCGGCGGCAATACGTGGATGTTCAGAATGATTACCCGAACTGACAGCAATGCCATTAGCAGCCCACAGGCTTACGCCATTTTTGTTAATGTGCTGCGCGTAAATGTTACCGAAGTAGTTGCCGTCGCGGGTATCCTGCCAGCAAACAAAGGCGCCGCCATCGCCATCTGGTGCAGCAAGCGGGTAATTTTGTGTGCCATTGGCTGTGCAAACAGCTTTATTTGCTGCCGGGTTGCCATTCCATTGGCAAAAGCCCGCAGTATGCAACGCCAGTAATAACCATGTTAGCGTGTAAATTTTCTTCATATATGTTGGTGTTTAAAAAATACTTAAACACTGGGGAATGTGACAACAGGTGTTTACAAGGTGCCTGGATGTGTATGCTTAAAAGTAAAGCAATATATAACCGGGGGTAAACCAATAAGTAAATGGCAGGATTGAATTAATAGACGGCAGCCCCTGCCGGGCAGGTTGCCTGCGGGGATGATATTAAACATGATACAACAGACCGTAAATAATGCTTATGGCATGCCATACCCCGGCCCTTTTATAAACCTGCCGGGCCTGGCGCCGGTATGTTGCCCGTTTTTTAATACCTGGGTGCCATTTACAAATACCTGCA
>DASZUX010000637.1:0-1658 GCA_035547455.1 Chitinophagaceae bacterium | reverse complement strand
TATTTCGCTTGTAACTAATATACTGGGCTCGCTCAATCCAGATATTGCAAGCAGTTTTGGCCTTAGCAAAGGGCTGGTTGGCTTTATACCGTTTTCATTTTTTATTGCTTATGGTATCATGTCTATCCCGTCGGGTATTCTTAATGAGAAGTATGGCGAAAAAAGAGTGTTATTGTGGGCTTCACTGCTGTCGCTGGCCGGCGTTTTAATCCTCGTGTTTTTTGCAAGTTTTACAACAGCGCTGCTGTCATTATTTATTATAGGGTTGGGCGTTGCAACATTACAGGTAGTAATAAACCCGTTATTGCGCGTAGCAGGCGGCGACGAACATTTTGCATTTAATTCTGTACTGGCCCAATTGTTCTTTGGGGGGGCCTCGGCATTTTGCCCTCGACTATACAAATACCTGGCAGAAAATATACATACTGAAAAAAGCAACTTTTTTCTTGATACGCTCAACAGGGTTTCTCCTGAAGGCTCTCTTAAATGGCTGTCGTTATACTGGGTATTTGCTGCTGTTATAACGCTGCTTATAATTATCTTGCTCATCACAAGGTTTCCAAAAGTGGAATTGAATGAAGATGAAAAAGTGGGCTCTCTTGCTGTTTTTAGGGAGTTGCTGCAAAATCGTTATACTATCCTCTTTTTCTTTGGCATATTTTCTTACGTGGGTACAGAACAGGGTATATCATACTGGATATCAAACTTCCTTGAAGAATACCACCATCAATCTGCCGAACAGGTTGGTAGTATTGTTACAGGTAACTTTTGGCTTTATATGACTATTGGCTGCCTTATAGGCCTGTTGCTGTTAAAACTTTTTGACAGCCGAAAACTTTTGTGTGTTTTTGCGGTACTGCTGGGCATAAGCTTTGGCACTGCCTTATTTGGTTCAACCACTGTTGCTATTTATGCCTTTCCGGCATGCGGTTTTTTTGCATCTATAATGTGGTCGGTAGTTATTTCATTGGGGTTAAACTCAATACCCCGGCACCACGGCTCGCTGGCGGGTATTTTATGCACTGGCATTATAGGCGGCGCATTTATGCCCTGGTTTATTGGTCTTGTGGCAGATTTTACCGGGTTGCGTATTGCCATGCTGCTGGTGTATGTAACGCTTGGGTACCTTTTCAGCATTGGCCTTTGGGCAAAGCCGCTGGTAAACAACAAAACATTTTAGCGATAAGTTTTATAATGAGTGAATAATGATGATGAATAAAGTAATAGGCATTGATCTTGGTGCCACAAATGTGCGCGGAGCGCAGGTAACGGAAAGTAGCATGGGGCAAATAGCAGCACAAAAAATACGCAGCCATGGCAGTGTAGAAGAGGTGCTGGAAGATATTTACGCTGTTGCAGATAAATTAATGGAGGAAGACGTTGCCGCCATTGGTATTGGCGTACCCGGGGTGGTGGATATGGAAGAAGGAGTTGTGTATGATGTGCAATATATACCATCGTGGGTGGAAGTGCCTTTAAAACAGCACATGCAGCAGCGCTACAATATACCTGTATTTGTAAACAACGATGCCAACTGCTTTGCCCTGGGTGAGTATTATTTTGGAAAGGGTAAAGGCGCTGTTAATATGATTGGCCTAACCATTGGCACGGGCCTTGGCGCCGGCATCATCATTAACAGGCACTTATACGCAGGGCAT
>DASZUX010000636.1:0-8729 GCA_035547455.1 Chitinophagaceae bacterium | reverse complement strand
AAATTACGGCGATCACCATAAATAAGCCATATTGTCCATGGATAGCAACGCCAATAATGCCCAGGTAGCGAATAAATTACAGATGTTTGAAAACAGGTTGCTTAAGGTGTATAAACATAAAAGCAAACTTGCTAAAAGGCAGGGCATTAGCTGTTACCGCGTATATGACCATGATATGCCCGAGTTTCCGTTTTGTATAGAGCAGTACGGGGATAAAATATACCTGGCCGAATACCTGCGCCGACATGGTATGATGGATGAAGAACATGATACCTGGCTTGATGAATGTATTGCAGTAATAGCCCGTTTAACTGGCGTTGATGCCGGCAGCGTATATGTACGCCAGCGAAGGCGTATGAGCCACAGGGCAGACAGCCAGTATAGCAAACTGGAGCAGCAAAAGCAGTTTTTTGCGGTTGAGGAAAACGGGCTTAAGTTTTTGGTAAACCTTACCGACTATCTTGATACCGGCCTTTTTCTTGACCACCGGGTTACCAGGCAAATGGTGCGGCAGCAAGCACAGGATAAGCATGTATTAAACCTGTTTTGTTATACCGGGTCTTTCTCTGTATATGCTGCTGCAGGGGGGGCTGCAAGCGTAACATCCGTTGACCTTTCAAAAACGTATTTACAGTGGGCAGAGGACAATTTTGCTGCCAATGGGCTTGATGGCAATGGCATGTATAAGTTTGTGCATGCAGATGTAATGCAGTACATTAATACCTTAACGCCTGCGCAGTTTGACCTTGCGATAGTTGACCCGCCCACCTTTAGCAACAGCAAGCGTATGAAAGATTTTTTGGATATACAAAGAGACCATGTTACCTTATTGAACAAAGTGCTTAAGGCAATAAAACCCGGTGGTATGCTATATTTCAGCACCAACTATACCAAATTTCAACTAAATAACAGTGATATTGCAGCAACCAACATTAAAGACATAACAAAAGCTACCACACCTTTCGATTTTGAGGGTAAGCTAAAACGCTGGTGTTTTGTTGTTTATAAATAAATTTTACATAAAAAGCTAAACCTTATTTTTACCCGGTTAAAGTGAAAACCTATATTTATGGGCATAATTAAATAATAATTATTTTATATAAGCGCTAGCCAATTAACAAGTTTGTATGTTTTTTTTAAGAATAATTGGTTGGTAACGATAGATTTTTTACTTTCGCTTCATATTTCGGATCCCCCCATAGATTGTTAACCTTTGCCATTTGAAAAGCTGGTATATAATGTATAACACTGAACTAATTTATTAGTATGGGGCAAAAAAGCTTAACTTATTTTTACCGGTTAGTGTTTATGGTTACTGATTTTTTAGTAATCAACACCGTGTATTTTATTGCGTACCTTCTGTTTCCGCTTGGCAAAGCAGGTGTGTTTGCCGACCCGGGATTTAAGCTGTTTGTGTTTTTTAACCTCACGTGGCTTTTAGCAGCGGCGGCTATGCGTCTTTATTCATCTGTTACATTTAATAAGATTGAATCTATTTACCGGCAAAGTGCTAAAACCATAATAATACAATTTGTACTATTTGCGGGTGTGCTTTGGCTACTTAAAGGTGATATAAACAAGAAAGGGTTTTTCATAGTAGCATACGGCACCCTTATGGTGCTTGTAGGCATTAGCCGCTTTTTCTTTACCTATGTTTCGGAGTTTATCATCAAATCAAAACTTCACAAAAAAATAGCTATTGTAGGGTATAATGAAACCGGGCTGGAACTGGCCAGGTATTTCAGGGGTAATAACAACATCTATACATTTGAGGGCTTCTTTGATAGCGGGGCAGACCATCTTTCTGTTAACGAACAGGGTGGTATTGTAGGATCTATTGAAGAATGCATAGACTATGCTATTGAAAACAATGTACAGGAAATTTACTCCACTATAATGCCAGGGCAGCGTGAAGATGTGGTGCGTATGGTTGAGTTTGCTGACCGTAATTGCGTTAGGGTAAAGTTTGTGCCTGCTATTAACACCGATATTAAGCCAAGTGATTACAATATTGAGTACCTGGGCGATTTTCCTATTATAAGCCTTCGGTTTGAGCCTCTTCAGGAGGTTAAAAACCGTATGAAAAAAAGAATGGCTGACATTATTATAAGCTCCATTGTAATTATATTTATCCTGTCATGGCTAATCCCCCTGGTAGGGCTGATAATAAAGCTTGAATCCCGGGGCCCTGTATTTTTTGTACAAAACAGGGGTGGCCGCGATAACAGGCTGTTTAAGATTTTTAAGTTTAGGACAATGAGTGTAGTTGAGTCTGACGGAGAATATAAACAAGCCACGAAAAATGATGTAAGAGTTACCAGGGTTGGCAAATTTCTGCGTAAAACAAGCCTGGATGAAATGCCTCAGTTTTTAAATGTGTTTCTTGGCAATATGAGCGTTGTAGGCCCAAGGCCTCACCCTATTAAACTTAATGAAATGTATTTGTCTTCCATATCCAGCTATATGACCAGGCATTATGTTAAACCAGGCATAACAGGTTGGGCACAGGTACAGGGCTTTAGAGGTGAAACCGAAACACCTGAATTAATGCAAAAGCGCATTGAACATGATATATGGTATGTTGAAAGCTGGTCGAGTATGCTTGATATAAGAATAATAATAATGACTATAATTAACGTTTTTCGCGGCGAGAAGAATGCTTATTAGTTCCGCTGTGTTCTTGCAGCATTACTGCCATCGCAATTTAAAGACGGTTAAATTAGCAGTTGCTCTGTAAAAAATGCCAAAAGCGCTGCGCGAAATCGAAGTGATTGCCTGCCAGTTGTTCTCCTGCCTTCGGTCTTTACTATTTACCCACACAAAGCCGCCAATTTTTGTGTTGTTACTTTATAAGGTTAATTTTACGAAGTTTAACAGTAATGCTAATGCAGCAATTAGAATTTAAAAATAGCCTTGCAGCTTATGTACCACGCTGCATACTTGCAGTGCTTGTTATTTTTAATACAATAGTTAATGCCCAGGCACAAACACAGGAACGGCTGCGTGTATACAATGCTTTTGATGTTGACAAAATATACAGCGACGAGACCGTTATGCATACGGTTTGGAAGCCACTTATATACGCTGATTCGTTACTGCCGGATACTAAAAACTATCCCTGGGCTAAAAGAAAATTTTTTTTAGAGCATTTAATGCAGGTGCAGCAAAAAGGTTTTAATATTTATGGAGATGTAATTGTTGATGAACGTATTGGCAAAAGCCGCCGTTACGATAAGATGATTGGTTCAAAAGAGATTAATGTGAAAACGCCTGGTGTAGACACAAGAGGTTATGAAGTATCAGGAAGTATTGGTAATAAAATTTATTTTGAAACCAATTTTTATGAGAACCAGGGTAAGTTTGGCGGGTATGTTGACAGTTTTATACGTGCCAGTGGTGTTATTCCCGGGCAGGCAAACTATAAAAATAACGGGGATGGCGGCGGTTTTGATTTTAGCTACTCGTCCGCACGGCTTACCTATATACCAAGCAACCATTTGTTGTTTGACCTTGGTTATGGCAAGAATTTTATAGGTGATGGCTACCGGTCGTTATTGCTGTCTGACTGGTCTATCAGTTATCCTTATTTCCGAACTGCAATCACCTTTAATAAGTTTCAATATTCTGTAATGTGGTCGCAGTATGTTACTGTTGACAGGACGCAAAATAATAAGCTTGGTTATTTTCGCAAATGGTCTCAAACATACCTGCTTGACTGGAAAGTTAACCCTGCATTGACATTGAGCCTATTCGAATCAGTAATTTGGCCAGACCAAACCCATACTGCTTACCGGGGCAAGGATGTTAGCCCCTGGCTGGCAAGCCCGGTAATATTTCTGCATGGCAGCCAATCACCTTCGGGAGTTGCTAATAATGATATTGTTGGTTTAAATGCAAAAGTAAAGTTTTACGACCGCAGCTATTTTTACGGGCAACTGGTAGTTAATCAATTGGGTAAGTTTACTTCTTTTAAAAATCGGACAGGTTTTCAAATCGGGATGCGGAGCAGTGATGTATTTGAAATACCCGGGTTTAATATACTTACTGAATTTAATGCCGTACGGCCCTACACTTATGCAGGCTCATCGCCCGACGTAAATTATTCCAATGGTAACCAACCACTCGCAGATCCATTGGGCGCCAACTTTAGGGAAGGGCTGGTAGTGGCCACTTATACACATGGCAACTGGTGGTTTAGGATAGAAGGTTTTTTAGCTAATTATGGTGCAGACTCCGGCGGTGTTAATTATGGCCATAATATTTTTACCATTTTACCGGGGCAGGCCCCTGTTACAGGAAGTATAACCACCGGGCAGGGAGTTTCAACAAAAATGCAGTTTGCTGATTTTAAAGTAGCATATATTTTGAATCATCAAAGCAACCTGAGATTTGAAACCGGAGCAACGTACAGGCGTGAGTTCAGCAGTTTATTTGACTATAAAGACCTTATGTTTTACGTAGGTATTCGCATGTCGTTCAGAAGCATAATGTACGATTTTTAACCGCCGGGTTATTATTAAGTTAGGCCTATTATGAAAAAACTTATCGTAATATCAGCAGTTATACTTTGCAAGCACGCTTTGTGCCAAAGCATTCCCCTTGATCAGCAGGTACAAAAAAGATTTAACGAGATAACGCTGGGTGCTGATACCACTATTTTTACAGGCTTCAGGGCAGCAGACTGGCTGGAATACAAAAAATTTTTAGGTAGCCAGAAAAAACAACTTACTGACAGCGTTTTTGGCCTTAGCGCAGGCAGCCAAACCGGGTATTTTTTTCAACAAATGGCAAACAATAACTGGGTACAGGCAAATGGCAGCAACAGCGTTTTTGCCATAGACCCTTACATTGATGTTGCTGGCGGCAAGGCCAAAGACGTAAGCGGCGCGTTGTACCAAATTGCCGCAGGTTTACGCCTGCAGGGTACTGTTAAAGATAAAATATCCTATGGGCTGGGTTTTATATATTCAAACCAGCGTTTGCCTTACTACCTTAACAGTTATACCGCTTCAAACCAGGGTTATGCTATGGGCATGGGTAAAGGTACCCCGCACGGCAACACTTACAGTTTTACAAATGTTACCGGTTATTTTACATATATACCCAACAGGCATTTTTTGGTAACTATAGGTAATGGCAAAAACTTTATAGGCGATGGTTACCGCAGCCTTTTACTGTCAGACAATTCATCAAACTACCCGTACGTGCGCCTGCAGGCGAGGTTTTGGAAACTTACCTATAATGCGCTGTACACTGAATTTGATAATCCACGTTACCTGGTTAACGGCAGCGACCAGCGTAAGTACAGTGCAATGCATTATATAGGGGCCAACATTTCAAAACGGCTGCAGCTTGCTTTTTTTGACAATGTAATATGGTATGCTAAAGATACCGGCATACACCGGGGTTTTGATCCGCAGTATTTAAACCCTTTGCTTTTTATGCGTCCTACAGAGTTTGTTGTAGGTTCACCTGACAACGCTTTTATGGGGCTTACCGCAAAGTATAAGTTATATAAGCATGGGTTTGTTTACGGGCAAATTGCGCTTGATGATTTGCATATAACGGAGTCAGTAAAAATGCACGCACAGCAATTTGGTGATAAATACGGGATACAGCTTGGTATTTGGAACGAAGATGTTTTTAAAATAAAAGGATTGAGCTGGAGGGTTGAATTTAACTCAGTAAGGCCCTATACCTACACTCATGGCTTTGACAAAGCAGGATTAAATTATACGCATGATAACCAGGCGTTAGCTGACCCCTTTGGTGCAAACTTTAACGAGTTTATTTCTATATTCCAATACAATACCGGCAGATGGTATGGAATGCTTGAAAACCTGTTTACCATACGGGGAGAACAGCCCGATGGACTTGGATACCCGATAGGTTACGACTTGTGGGCGGGCGATCTGTCTGATTACCCCAATGCGCCAAAGTTTGGCAGCACTACCATGCAGGGGGTTAAAAATCATTATTTTTATAACGCAGGCAGCATTGGCTATTTAATAAACCCGCGTAACAGGCTTGCAATACAGGCAGATGCGGTGTACCGCAAGCATACTGCGCCAGGCATATCAACCTCCGATTACTGGTTAAGCATTGGTATAAAAACCGGCTTATATAATTTTTACAAAGACTTTTAGATTGCCTGTTCATTACATGCTGACGGGGCAAAATCAATTACCTTAAGCTGTATATTTTTTTCGCCGTTCCACTCGTTAAGGTCAAGTGTAAAAACAATATCAATGTTTTTTTGCAGTTGCAGCAGGGGGAATTTTTCTGCCATTGAAAAGCCAATGCCGGTAAATGTTGCATGACCCTGTTTTACAACAAACCGTATGTGCTGCTCTTTTAAAATTTTGGAGTAACCGGTTTCCGTTACATTTTTTGCAATAAATACCGGCCGCATATTATCCGGCCCAAAAGGCTCCATCTGGCAAAGAATGTTATAAAACCCTTCAGTTAGCTCAGCCAGGGTTACTTCTGCATCTATAATAATTTCAGGTACCAGCGCCGCATCAGAAATGGTTGCCGATACAACTTCTTCAAACGCATTTGCAAAATCCTCTACTTTTTCGGGTAGCATTGTCATACCGGCGGCTGCAAAGTGGCCGCCATAACCCAGCAGGTGGTTGCGGCAGGCATGTATAGCTTCGTACAAGTTAAAGCCTGGTACACTACGGGCGCTTCCTGCAACAATATCGCCGCTTTGCGTAAGCACAACGGTGGGCCTGTAGTACGCGTCAATTAGCCTTGATGCAACAATGCCTACCACCCCTTTATGCCAATGTTTTTTATATACAACTGTTGTTTTACGTGTACCAGCTTCTCTCATTTCTTTTATCATACAGAGTGCTTCCTCTGTAGTGGAACTGTCGGCCTCCCGGCGGTCAGTATTGTCATTGTGCAGCATCTCGGCAAATGCAAGGGCTTTGCTGTAATCTGTTTCAGTAAGCAATTGTATCACTTTACGTGCATCGTCCATTCTGCCGGCAGCATTAATACGCGGTGCTATTACAAAAACAAGGTTATTAAAGGTGAGTTTTTTTTGTATGGCCGCAAGCTGAATTAAAGCCTTAATGCCGGTACAGGGGTTTTCATTTACTTTTTTTAAGCCATAAAAACTAAGTATCCTGTTTTCGCCGGTTACAGGCACAATGTCTGCTGCAATGGCTGTGGCTACAAGATCAATATACCGCAGGTATGTTTCTGCCGGCATACTTAGTTCGTCAGCAATAGCGTGCATCAGCTTAAACCCGATACCGCAGCCGCACAGTTCTTTAAAGGGGTAATCACAGTCCTGCTGCCTGGGGTTAAGTATGGCAACGGCCGGGGGTAGTGTATCATCAGGCAGGTGATGGTCGCACACTACAAAATCTATATTTGCAGCTTTGGCATAACCAATAAGTTCAACAGACTTAATGCCACAGTCGAGCGATATAATAAGGGAAAATCCATTGGTAATGGCAAACTCAATGCCAGTGGCTGAAACGCCATACCCCTCTTTATAACGGTGAGGAATATAAAACTCAACATTATTGTAAAAAGATGTAATAAAGCTGTAAAAGCTGGCTACTGCAGTAGTGCCATCAACATCATAATCGCCATATATAAGTACTTTTTCTTTTTTTTCAACCGCCTGCAGAATGCGTTTTACTGCTTTAAGCATGTCTTTCATCAACCAGGGGTCATGCAGGTGTTCCAGTTGCGGCCTGAAATAATTTTTAGCCTTATCGTATGCGTCAATACCCCGTGCGGCAAGTATTTTGCACAGGGTGTAATTGATTTTAAGCGATTGGTACAGGTCATAAGTCCTGCCTGTGTTTTCAACCGGTATTTTCCAGCGTCTCTGCATTACATTTTTCTGTCAATTGTGTACAACACCATTTCCTCTAATGCATCTCTTACGCTGCCGGCAGGAAACTGTAACAGTATTTTTAACGCTTCATCTTTAAATGAAGCCATTTTTTGTTTTGCATACTGTATACCTCCTTCCTGCTCAACAGCATCAATAACAAACTTTACTTTTTGCTTATTCTTATTCTCATTCTTAACAATATAAATAATCTTTTTTCTTAATGCTTTATCACAATTATTCAGTGTGTATATTAAAGGTAATGTAAGTTTTTTTTCTTTTATGTCGTTGCCTGTAGGTTTGCCAATATCATCGTTACCATAATCAAAAAGATCGTCTTTTAGCTGGAACGCCATGCCAACTTTTTCGCCAAAAAGCTGTATTTGCGAAATGCTATGTTCATCTTTAAATGTTGTTGCTGCGCCTGCACCGCAGGAGGATGCGAGTAATGATGCTGTTTTGCCTTTTATTATTTCGTAATAAACATCTTCCTTTAAATTAAGATTGCGCGATTTTTCAATCTGGAGCAATTCGCCCTCGCTCATCAGCTTTATTGCCGAGGTTAAAATTTGAAGGGTCCTGAAATCGCCGTTGTCCAGCGACAGCAGTAAACCTTTTGAAAGAAGATAGTCGCCTACCAGTACAGCTACTTTATTTTTCCATAAGGCATTTATAGAAAAAAAACTCCTGCGCTCCATTGCATCGTCAACAACATCATCGTGTACCAGGGTGGCGGTATGCAGCAGTTCTACAAGCGAGGCTGCCCGGTATGTGGCTGGGTTAATTTCGCCCCCAAGTTTCGCGCTGAGCAGAACAAACATGGGTCTTAACTGCTTGCCTTTGCGCTTAACAATATAATGCATTATCCTGT
>DASZUX010000635.1:0-3584 GCA_035547455.1 Chitinophagaceae bacterium | reverse complement strand
CCCGCTACATCCCCCGTTACGTTGGCAGCAAGCATTAGTAGTATCTTATAAAAATTAACATGGGGCTTGTTTATTACATCCAGCGTAAGTGCAAGAAACCTGTCAGCAGGATAAAGCAAAGCAAATGTCATATAAAGGCGGTACACATTAGCTGCCTGAAACCCCATTGTAGTGCCTGCGTACTGGCCGCCGCCAACAAGGCTTATTAAAAAATCAGCAAGCAACACGGCAATTAAACAGGCCGGTATAAGCATCACGGTCGTCATGCCGGCATATTTTTTATAAATATAAACCACTTCATCTTTGTTGTTCTTGTTGTAGGCGGAGGAAAGCGAGGGCATGGCTGTTGCTGCAAAACTTCTAAGCGGTATTTCCACCAGTTCCAAAAATTTTACCCCAAGGCTGTACACCGCAACTGCGGCAGGCCCCAGCATGGCCTTGATGATGATAACATCTGACCTGCCGAAAAGGCTTGCACTAAGCGAAGTACCTACACTGAATTTGCCAAAATGAAACATTTCAAGTGTAGCCGCTTTTGTGCGCTTGCCAAACATATTTATGCGCGAAAAACCAAGCATTATGGTAACGATGCTGGTTATAAAAGCTGAGGCCAGGTTGGCAAGCACTACGTTCTGCAGGCTGGTTTTATGCAGCGTTATAAGTGCTATAATGGTGCCCACAAAAACTATCTGTGTAATAAACCTTATAAACAGCAGGCGGTCAAATCTTTGCTCGGCCTGCACAACACAGGTGGCAATAAAATAAGGCAGCATACATATAAACGTAACACCAAACCATTTAATTAGCACTCTTATGGAAACATCGCTTATAAAAGGCAGCACAAAAAACGCGAGTGCATTAACCAAAACAAAAATGCCTGTTATTGCCAACCCTATAAACCATGCAGCGCCGGTTATTTCATCAGCCCGCTGTTTTTCAGCACCTGCGTAAAACTTAATAAAAGCAGTAGTTAAAAAGCCTGACCTTACGGTATCAAGCAGCAGAAGTATAGTTTGAAAGTATATCCATATACCCATTTCCTCAGGCGTTAGCGCATGGTACAATATGGCAAAGGTTACCATGCCCACACCCGACATGATAATATTACCCGACAAAGAGAGGAAGTGCTTGTTTTTGAGTTTTTCAATTAAGCCCGGCATGCCTGGATACAGTTTTTTTGGGGATATTAAATTTAAACTCCGAAGATAATCATACTAAATATAAAAAATAAAACACAAGCCCTTAAAATAACAACGCTATTTTTAAGAAGTGGTTTAAAAAAAGATAAACCTGGCGTACACTGCAATAAATTAGCTATCTTGTTTCTGAATCCAACAAACCTATGGCTGGTAAATATCATTTTGCTAATGTAACCTTACTTGTAACGCATTATAACCGCAGCAAGTCGCTGGAGCGGCTGTTGCAATCTTTCCGTGAACTGGAGTGCAGCTTTGGCGATATTGTAATATCTGACGACGGCAGTAAACGGGAGCACCAGGACTACATAAAACAATTGCAAAACACCTATACATTTACCCTTGTTAACACGCCTGTAAACAGGGGCCTTGGCAATAACATTAACAAAGGGCAGGATGCGGTAAAAACACCCTTTACGCTGTACATACAGGAAGATTTTGTGCCCAAGGCGATATTCCCGGAACATTTTGCCGATGCCCTGCAGTTTATGGAGGAGGATAAGGGGCTTGACATAGCACGTTTTTATGCTTACTTTAAATACCCCTATTTAAAACCTTACGGCAAAGGCTTTTTTGAGATGAAATTTCATTCGTCGCCGTTATACAGCAACCATTTAAAATTTTATTTCTATAGCGACCACCCGCATTTACGCAGGAGTAATTTCTTTCAAAAATTCGGCCGCTACCCCGAAGGGTTAAAGGGCGATATTACAGAATACCGCATGGCGCTTAATTTTTTATACCACCATGCACGCGGCATATTTTACAACGAGTTTACAAGTTTGATAGACCAGGCCAACTCATCGGCCGAGCCAAGCACTATGAACAGGGCTGGCTGGCGCGAAAGCCGCAATATCTTTTTTCTTGCAATAAGGGCTGCCTACCTTAAGGTAAAGCTGCTTAAATGGACCAGGGACCTGGTGAGCAAGAAGTATATGAACAGACCCTAACGATATGCCTTTGCAGCCGGGCATAGTATTACCTGCAATTGATGATGTGCACTATGTACAGTGAGTCGGTACAGTCAATACTGGTGGTTTTATCGAGGTCTCTGTACCTGTACTGCAGCATAACAGGTATATCGTATTCCATATTGTACAACACGGTGCTGTCCGGGTGTATTACAAAATTACTGTCCACGTTATTGCCGGTGAACTTTACGGAATCAACGCTGCGGGAACAACTGTCTTTTTTAAAAACTACTGTTACCGCGTTATTGCCATACATTTCGCTGCCTTTGGGGTATGCAAACGGCGGCTTAAATATTATGAGAAAAAGATAAATCAATATGCCAGGTACCAGGGTAGTGGCTATGCGCAGTACATTAACCCTTGTAACTTCCTTACTTCTTTCCTGCACCATAAACTCCTCCACGGTCATGTAATTTCCGCCGGGTTTTGCAGGCAAAAGCTTTGCACTGCCCGAGGCGGCATACTCCTTCATCACATTATCATCAAGGCTTCGCCATGTTGCCAGTATAGCCCGCTTTGCAGGTTCAAACTTTTTAAACTCCTTTCTTTCGCAGGCAAACAAAAAAAACTCGTGCAGCCGCATTTGTTCCTGCAATTGTTGCAATGCACCGCCGTTCTGCACACTTGCTGCGGCCTGCTGCAGCATGGCAAGCAGCACCTCCCTGGCAGCCACTTCTGTTTTACGGTACATACGCCGAAGCAGCGATGCACGCAGCCCCGCAGGCAGCACTTCTTTTTTTATAAAAGGCATGCGGCTAATCTTAAGCAGGTTATTAAAATCGCCCCCGCTGATGCCATGCTTAACCAGTGCATCATACAGCGCCACGGTAACAGGCCATTGCACTACGGGGTGTATGGCAAGTGCGCACACCATTTGCAAAAGTGCTTCATCATTTAAAAAAGCTTCCACATCAGCGGCAGTATTAAACTCAAGATTACCCAATGGCTTACACTCAGCCATTTGCAGGGGCGTGCTTTTACGCGCGGGTGTTTGTGCACCTGTAATGGTTTTAATGGCAGCGCTTACCGTGTACGTTTCGGCGGGGGTTACACAAAAACCCGACTGTTCAAAATGGTATTCGGTGCTTGTCCAGTCGCCCGGCAGCCTTTCCGTTATCAATATGCGGTTAGGCCAGGCCGCAAACAATGCACCCGCCCGTTCACTAATAGCCTGTGTATCCCATTCGCCCGGTGGCCTGCTGTCCCTTATAACAAGCAGGTTAAATCCTGCTTTGGCGTATGCTATCTCTTTTAATGAAAAAGTACTATTCCTGCCGTCGCTAAGTGTAAAAATGTTATTGCTGTAAAAGTATTTCTCTATATAAACGCCTGCCTTTTCAAGGCTGTGCAACCACCAGCCAAACAGGTGGTGTATTAGGTTGGCGCTCTTTGCCACTGGCATTAGCACTAAAAACCG
>DASZUX010000634.1:0-6263 GCA_035547455.1 Chitinophagaceae bacterium | reverse complement strand
CTGAACTGGGATGCTGATGTTGACCTGAGCCTTCAGCGGATTGAATCAAAAATCAACGAAATAAGGGGGGATCTGCCGCCCGGCGTACAAATTACCGCCGAGCGTATGAACCCTTCTATACTGCCGGTTATCGGGTACTCTCTTGAAAGCAGTAAAAGGTCGGCTATTGAAATGAAGCTGCTGGCTATGTACACCATAAAACCATTTCTTTCGCAGGTGGAGGGTGTATCAGAAGTAAGAGTTATCGGCGGCAAAACAAAAGAGTACTGGATTCAGTTAGACCAGCAAAAGATGAATACGCTGTCACTTACGGCGGATAAAGTAAATGCAGCGCTGTCTCAAACCAATTTTATACAATCAAATGGTTATTTGTCTGATTACAGGCAAATGTATTTAACTGTTACAGATGCCACAGTAAACTCAAAAGAGCAACTGGAAAACGTGGTGATAGCCAATGACGGCAAAAGAATAATTTTGCTGAAAGATATTGCTGTTGTCAATATACAGGAGGCAAAAGAGTACATAAAAATTAATGCCAATGGAAAGGAAGGCATATTGCTTGCTGTTATAAAGCAGCCAAATGCAAATCTTGTTGACCTTTCGCAGAAAATGGATGCCAAGCTTAAAGTGCTTGAGAGGGCATTGCCAAAAGACGTTTCTATACGTCCTTATTACAAACAGGCAGATTTCGTTACTGATGCAGTAAAAAGTGTAACTGACAGCCTGTGGATAGGCCTGGCCCTTGCCATTTTTGTAGCAATACTTTTTTTGCGCTCCCTTAAAGCAAGCGCAGTAATACTGGTTACAATACCTGTAACGCTTATGCTGGCCATTATATGCCTGCTTGTTATGGGTCAAACGCTCAATATTATGACGCTGGGCGCTGTTGCTGCCTCCATAGGGCTTATTATTGATGATGCCATTGTGGTAGTAGAACAGATACACCGTACACACGAGGAGCATCCCGGCAAAGGTTCAAAAACGCTGGTGCAGCAGGCCATTCGTTATCTTTTCCCCGCCATGGTGGGCTCATCGTTAAGTACCATTGTCATCTTTATGCCATTTGTATTGATGAGTGGTGTTGCGGGCGCTTATTTTAAAGTGCTTACCAATACTATGATCATTACCCTTGTATGCTCTTTTTTTGTTACATGGCTTATATTGCCTGCCATATACTTATGGCTGTCAGCCGGAAAAAAAGAAGCATTGGGAAAAGAGAAACCCCACGATGTAAAAAAGCAGCGGTGGGTAGCGTTTTTTATTCATAAACCCTTTATAAGCATTGTAATTGTTGTGGTGTTAATAGCTGCAGTAATAACCATACTGCCGCAACTTGAAACAGGCTTTTTACCCGATATGGATGAAGGCAGTATTGTGCTGGATTACAACAGCCCGTCCGGTACATCGCTGGAAGAGACAGACCGCATGCTGCGCGAAGTGGAAAAAATAATTGTTAAAGTACCCGAGGTGCAGGCTTATTCAAGAAGGACGGGTACGCAAATGGGGTTTTTTATTACTGAGCCTAACAGGGGAGATTACCTTATACAGTTAAAGAAAGAACGTTCACGCACAACCGATGATGTAATAGCAGACCTGCGGCAACAAATAGAGGGTAGCCAGCCGGCCTTGCGTATTGACTTTGGCCAGGTTATTACCGATATGCTGGGCGATTTGATGGAGTCTGTTCAGCCGGTAGAAGTTAAAATATTTGGAACTGATTTAGACCGGCTTCATGCTTTAAGCACGCAGGTGGCGGGTATTGTTGAACAGGTAAAAGGTACAGCCGACGTTTTTAACGGTATTACTATATCGGGCCCGTCCGTCAATATAAAACCAGATTATTCCATTCTTGCCCAATATGGAATAACACCCGCTAATTTGCAATTTCAACTGCAGACAGCCCTGGAAGGTAATATTGCCGGCACGGTTTACGACAGGGATCAATTAACCGCCATAAGGCTGGTGTACCCAGGTAACAAAACGCTAACGGTAGATGAGATTAAAAAAATACCCATATCGCTGCCGGGAGGGCAGGTTAAGCAGGCGGGTTATCTGGCAGGAATTGAATTATTGCCCGGTGAAGCAGAAATAGAACGGCAGGATATGCAAAATATGGGTGTTATTACTGCAAGACTTGAAAACCGTGACCTGGGAAGCGTAATGAAAGAAATTCAGCAAAAAGTTAATACGGGCGTTTCGCTGCCACAGGGTTATGCTATTGTGTATGGAGGAGCCTATGCCGACCAGCAAAAATCATTCACTGAATTACTTGTTATACTTATTGTTTCTGCCCTGCTGGTGTTTGGCGTAATACTTTTTTTGTTCCGGGATTTTGGAGTGGCGTTTATTATTCTCGGGCTGGCTGTGCTGGGCATCAGCGGCAGCTACATTGCAATGTATATTACACATACCGTTTTAAATGTCGGCAGTTATACAGGCTTAATCATGATTGTAGGTATAATAGGAGAGAATGCCATATTCACCGTTTTGCAGTTTAAGGAATCATTTAGGCTAACCGGGAATGTAGATGATGCTGTGGTTTATGCAATATCCACCAGGTTGCGGCCGAAATTAATGACAGCGCTGGGAGCCATTATAGCATTAATGCCGATAGCCCTGGGAATTGGCACAGGTGCGCAGTTACACCAGCCGCTGGCAATAGCCGTTATTGGCGGATTTGTGGCAGCGCTGCCGTTGCTGTTAATTGTATTGCCCAGCATGCTGCGGTTATTATATAGTAAAAGAAAGAATGCTGTAACTGCATAGCATAAGTTTATTAATCTTATACAGAAAACAATTACATTTGAGGTAAGAGACTGCTAACGCTTTCGGTTAACCCCGTCCCCGGGTTTTTAATAAACCTGTTGAAGATTGTTTGTTTTATCTAAAAAAAATGGGATGGGGGTTATTAATTCTCCGGCTACAGAAGATAAAAGCATATTGCTTTGGAACAAGTTTCGAAAAGGGGACAAGGAAGCATTTGCCCGCCTGGCAGCATTGCATTACCAGCCGCTTTTCAACTATGGCTCAAGGTTTACAACCGACTTTGACTTTTTAAAAGATTGCATACAGGAGCTTTTTTTAAGCCTTTGGAAAAACAGGCTAACCGTGGGCGAAACATCGTTTGTTAAATACTACCTGTTTAAATCATTGCGCAGAAAATTAAAACAGGAAGCTGATAAAAATAAAAAAGCTGCCATCAGGGCATTCTCGTTTTTTCAGTCATGCGAAGAAGCAATAGTACCCGTTGAACACACGCTTATGCTGGAGGAAGCGCAGGCTGAGCAGGTGAAACTGGTACGCCAACTGGTAGCCAGGCTCTCTAAAAGACAGCAGGAAGTTATTTACCTGCGGTTTTACGGCGATATTGAAATAGAAGAAATTGCTGAAATTATGCATCTTAACCGCCAGTCTGTATATAACCTGCTGCATGATGCCTTAAAGGAACTGCGCCGCATAAGCATACATACAAATTACCTGCAGTTACAGCACTGCCTGATGATATTGTTGCCTTCGCTTCCGGAATTTTTTTTAAAAATTTCTGAAAAAATTCAGTAGAAAAGAGCAGCCGGGTTGCTTTATATAATAAGACCGCCGTTGCTGCTTATGGAAAATAACCTGTATAACACATTACAAAGCCTCGTTTTTGACATTTCTTTCAGGAAATGGGTATTGGGAGCCGAAGATGCCGACAAACAATACTGGGAACAATGGCTGGATGCCAACCCCGGCAAAACTGACATTGTAAATGATGCGCGTAATATTATTTACGCCCTTAACATTAAATTTGAAACACTTTCAAGCCGGGAACTGCAGCAGCAGGTTGCAGCCATTATAAAGCTGCTTGACAGGGATAATGACGAACCTGCTATTGAGCAGGCGCCCATTTACAAACTGCCCTTTATAAAAAGAAATATTTTGTGGTGGGCTGCTGCTTCGGTCATTATAATAATCGTGGCTGCGCTCATTTTTACCGGCAATAAAAAAAACGACGCTGTTACGGCTTTTCTCCGCAAAAAAAAGACTAATGAATATACAACAGTCAGCAATCACGGTAAAGCAGATACACTGGTAATATTGCCCGATGGAAGCCAGGTAAGGTTAAGCCCTGGCAGCAGTATTGAATACAGTGCAAATTTTGCTGCACTTTACAGGGAAACATACCTTACGGGCAGGGCACTTTTTCACGTAGTAAAAAATCCTGAACATCCCTTTTTTGTGTACACGGCCAGCATTGTTACAAGAGTGTTGGGAACAAAGTTTTATGTTACAAGTTACCCCGGAGATTCTGCTGCTACGGTTGATGTTGAATCAGGCAGGGTTAGCGTGTTTAAACGCGAAAACTTTAAAGCCGGCCTGGCAGGCGATGATACTGCCAACGCTAAAGTTATTACAGCCAATCAAAAAATTGTTTATACAAAAAACGCCGGCAGCCTGGTTAAAACAATAGTAACAAGGCCGCTGATAATAGTGCCGGAAACTACAAGGGAAACGCTGGTATTTAATGCAACACCTGTTAAAGATGTATTTGCAAAGCTTAATAAGTTGTATGGTATTGACATTAATTATAACAGCGATGCTGTAGCCGGCTGTTCACTCTCTGCTTCGCTGGAAGACGAATCGTTTTACGATAAACTTGATATTATATGCAAAGCTATTAATGCAACCTACCGGGTAACAGACGGGAGTATTACCGTGGATGCCAGGGGATGTAAATAATTTTTACCTGCTTAATAAAACTGAATGCCTATGTAAAAAAACCAGCCAGCCACGTAAAAATTAAAAACCGGCAATGTTGCACCACTGCCGGCTGTGCGTTTCCGTTAAAAGACTGTCATCTTTTAAGCGGAAGTGTTTTGAGTACCATTTAACCAATAATCAAAACGAATGTAATGTATGAAAAAAACATTGACTCACCGTATTTGCCTTGCTATTATGAAACTTTCATTGGTGCCGGTGTTAATTTGTATGCTTAGTGTGTGTGCCTATGCAAAAAAAACAGCAGCACAAAAGATACTTGATAAAAAGGTGTCTATTTCCGTAAAAGACGAAGAAGTAAGCAAGCTGCTGGTGCAGCTTGAAAAAATTACATCGCTGAAGTTTGTGTATAGCCCGGAAATTATTGCTGCTTCCCGTAAGATATCTATCGAGGCAAAAAATAAGCGGCTTGATGATATACTGGATGAAATATTCGGCCCTTTAAACGTAGATTATGAAGTGGTAAAAAAATATATTATCCTTAAAAGAAAAGAAGTACAAAACACGGGTGACGATGCGGATGATTACCTGGGCGGCAGTTATATTATCGCCCGCAAAATAACCGGAAACGTAACATCTTCAAACGGGCAGCCGCTGGAAGGGGTGAGCGTGCAGGTAAAAAACACCAGTACCGGTACTACTACAGACGCCAGCGGCAATTTTTCCATTACCGTTGCCGACGATGCTGCAACACTGGTTATATCCTATGTAGGCTATGAGGCCCGGGAGGTAGATATTACCGGTAAAACTGACGTTAAAGTAATGTTACTGCCTGTTGCGGATAAATTAAACGACGTTGTGGTAATTGGCTATGGTACGGCAAAAAAGTCAGACCTGACAGGTTCAATCGCTACCATTAAGGGAGAGCAGTTGATGGACAAGCCTGCCCCCAATCTCTCGCAGGCGCTGGAAGGTAAAATTGCCGGTGTGGATGTTAGTATTAACAGCAATGCACCGGGGCAGGGGGCTAAAGTACGCGTAAGGGGCATAGGCTCCATCAATTCAAATATTGACCCACTGTACGTGGTTGACGGCGTAATTGGTGTTGACGGCAACTCCATAAACCCTAACGACATTGCCTCGCTGGAAATACTGAAAGACGCTTCCTCAACGGCTATTTACGGCGCACGCGGCGCCAACGGGGTAATTATGATTACCACCAAACGCGGCAGGAGGAACGGTACCGTTATATCGTACGATGCCAATGTAAACGTAAGCACCCTGTCAAGGCATTTAAAAACATTAAATGCAGATGAATTTGTAAAAATATACAACGAGGCTTACGCCAACGGAAGCAAATTTGACCCCCAGGGCGCTACCTGGACACCCCCCGTGCCGCTTACGCATGCAGGCCTGCCAAAGCTTTTTGACGAAAAAGACAGGCCGCTGTACAACACCAATTGGGAGAAAGAAGTATATAAGCCGGCTGTTTCAACCAGCCACCAGTTAAACTTCCAGGGGGGCAGCGATAAATTGCTGTACAGCCTGTCGCTTGGTTATCTTGA
>DASZUX010000633.1:0-12804 GCA_035547455.1 Chitinophagaceae bacterium | reverse complement strand
TTCTTCCGGTGTGTACCCCAGCGCCTTTGCAAGCGATTCGTTTATTATAAATGCATACCGGTAATTTTGATTATCATTTGCCGTATCCATAGCGGCAAAATCACCTCTTGTAAAATTACTGCCTGCAATAATGGGTATCTTTAAGGTGGGCACAAAATCCATGTCAACGGGCAGGGCATTTACATCAATACCCTTGTCAGACGATTCGGCAGTTTTTTTAATAACATCGCCCCAGCCGATATTGGTAGGCGATTCGTAGGCTGACGCCATATTCTGCACGCCTGTAATTTGCTTAAGGCCGGCTTTATAGGCCTCGTAACCGGCAAGGCTCGCATTATCCAGCGGCAATACCAGCACGTGCTCTTTGTCGTACCCAAGGCTTTTATTCTGCATGTAGCGTAACTGCTGCTGCACAACAATGGTAGCGATGATGAGGAATACTGAAACAACAAACTGGGCCACAATAAGCGTTTTGCGCAACCCGTTGCCCGATTTTGAAAAGCTGAAACCGGTTTTGAGTATTTTTGAAAGACCCGTACCCGAAAGGATAAATGCAGGATATGCGCAGGCAATAAAACTTACAAGCGCACTTAACAGCAGCATAGCCAGCAAAGGCGCCGGGGCTGCCAGTACGCCCGCTGCGAGGGCTTTACCCGTAATAGCATTAAACAGCGGCAGCAATGTAATGCTTATTACTATGGCCAGCGCCAGGGATATAAGGGTGATGAGCGCACTCTCGCCTAAAAACTGCCCGAAGAGCTGCCAGCGCTGTGCCCCCATTACCTTGCGCATGCCTATTTCACCAAGCCTTGAGGCTGATTGTGCCGTTGTAAGGTTTGTATAGTTGATGCAGGCAATAACCAGTATAAGCAGCCCTATTACAAGCATTATGTACACGTAGTTTATGTTACCGTTAGGCTCAAGCCCGTTGTTGGTGGAATGCAGGTGCACGCTCAACAGCGGTTCAAGCCGGTAAGTAAGGTAATCGCTGCCGTAGGTATTGTTGGCAAGCTTAAGTTCCCGGCTTACGGTGCCACGCATGTAATTATCAATTTGCACGGCAGCGTCGTTTACGGTTGTGTTGGCGTTTAGCAGCAGGTAGGTATTATAGTTTTGTGTCCACCACTCCTCACTTTTAGCTGCGGGCAACGACACAAAAGAGGCTACAAAATCAAACCGCACCTGGCTGTTACCCGGTGCATCATCGCACACGCCGCTAACAATATAATCGCCGCGGCTGCCAACGTTTAAGGTTTTGCCAACGGGGTCTTCGCTGCCAAAATATTTCGTGGCCATGCTGCGTGTCAGCACTACCTGGTTGGGCTGGCTGAGCACGGAAGCTGCGTCGCCCTGCAGCAGGTGGAAGGAAAATATTTTGAAGAAGGCCGCATCGGCATACAGCACCCTTTTTTCAGTAAACTGCCGGTCTTTATATTTAACTACCCTTGTAGCGTTAATTAGCCGGGCATATTCGTCTATAAATGAAAACATGCGCTTTAACTGCGGCCCGGCTTTTGTGCCGGTAACGGCGCCCTGCTCAACGGCGCCGTCGTGGGTTGTTTCATGTACCACGCGTACAATGCGCGCACTGTTTGCGTTAAACTTATCATAACTAAACTCATCCGTAATATACAGGCCAATCAAAATACAGCTTGCCAGCCCGATGCTTAAACCAAACACGTTTATAAACGAATACATCGTGTTGCGTTTTATGCTGCGCCAGCCGGTTTTAAAAAGGCTTTTTAACATACAAATGGTTGTTCCGGTTATAAATTATTTCTCCTCTATTTTCTCAATCCTGCCGTCCAGCAGGTGAATAATGCGACTACCGTATTCAGCGTTTTTTTCGCTGTGGGTAACCTGTATAATGGTAACGCCGTCTTCCTGGTTAAGTTTTTTAAACAGGTCCATAATTTCTTCGCCCTGCTTGCTGTTAAGGTTACCGGTAGGTTCGTCGGCCAGTATCAGTTTAGGTTTGCCCACCAATGCTCTTGCTATACCTACCAACTGCTGCTGGCCGCCGGAAAGCTGGGTAGGAAAAAGGTCTTTTTTACCCACAATCTGGAAACGGTCTAAAATGTCAGCAACAATGGCTTTGCGTTCTGCCGCCTTGCTTTCGCTGTAAATAAGCGGCGTTTCAATGTTTTCATACACAGTAAGTTCATCAATAAGGTGGTAAGCCTGGAAAACGAAGCCTATGTATTTTTTATACAGGGCGCTGCGGTGCTTTTCTTTAAGTTTATGAACGGCTTCATGTAAAAAATTATACTCACCTTCATCAAACTCATCCAGCATACCCATTACATTTAACAAGGTTGATTTGCCAGAACCTGAAGGGCCCATTATACTAACAAATTCGCCCTCTTTTATTGTAAGGTTAACGTCTTTTAATAAGAAAGTCCTTACCCCGCCAATAGTTATCCATTTGGATACATGCTTAAGTTCTATCATAATGTTGTAGTTATTTCTCCCAATGTTACGCAATAAAGGGTACAAATACATGCCAATGCCTGTTGATATTGATAATCAGCATATTGTGTTTTGTGCTTTTTTAAAAGTGTACGCTTTTGATACACTTATTGTGTCATTTTGTTACACGGTGTATCGTCCTGAAATAGCTATACAGGTTTATAAATAAATCCTGCTATTCCTGTACAATGCCAGTTGAGGATTGGGCCAGGGGTAAGGATATGTGCAAGATGAGTAATTTTTAATAATTTTTGAAGTTGGATGTTATTTACCGGGCAAGGGCTTGCTTACCGTTTAAGTAGCAGCATAATGTTTTGAACACAGCGATAAAATTCTGCTTTTTTAACACTTTTAACAGTTTATTTATAAGCAATAACTCAACTCCTGAGTTTTGGAAGATGGTATGGCGTGCTTGTTGATAAGTATGCCTTGAGCGAAACCTGAATTTTTAACGCAATTAACGCTAAGTATGAAAAACACGTTTAAGCAAGGGCCTAATCTTGGCCTTGCGGGCATTGCTGCCATTGTATGTTTTAGTTTTGTGGGTACCGGTTGTCAAAAAGATAATACAACTGTGCCCGGCGGCTCTACAAAAACCTATGACGAGGTTAAACTTGTAGCCGATGAAAGCAGCTCAGGGGCTGCACAAACAGACCCTAATCTTAAAAATCCATGGGGTATCGCCATCAGCAGTTCAGGTACATTTTGGGTATCTGCAAACGGAACCGGCACTTCAACCATTTATGATAATACCGGGGCTTCGGTGTTAACGGCAATAAGCATACCCGCGCCGGGTTCGTTAATGGGTAAGCCAACAGGCATAGTTGCCAACACAACCTCAGACTTTACATTGCCTGTAACAGGCGAGGTGAGCAAGTTTATTTTTTCCACAGAAAACGGCAGTATTGCCGCATGGAGTTCAGCAGGCGCTGCTGTTACCGTAGCTGACAGGAGTGAGTCGGGCGCTATGTATAAAGGGCTGGCAATAGCCAACGACGGCACTGCCAATTTTATTTATGCAGCCGATTTTAAAAACGGTAAAATTGATGTGTTTGATCATTCTTTTGCCTATGTAACCACAGGCAAACCATTTACTGATTCTTCAATGCCTTCTGGCTTTGCACCATTTAATATACGCAACGTTGATGGCATGTTGTATGTTACGTACGCAAAGCAGGGTGCTGACGGTGATGAGGTAAACGGTGCGGGCAATGGCTATATAGATGTATATAAGCCCGATGGCACAATGGTTTCGCGTTTTGCAACACAGGGCAGTCTTAATTCACCATGGGGTATAGCTATGGCGCCTGAAACGTTTGGGTTTGGCCAAAAAGCCATACTGGTAAGTAATTTTGGAGATGGTCACATTAATGCCTTTGCCCAGGATGGTACATCACTCGGTGAACTGAAAGATTCCAGCAACAATGCAGTTTCAATTAATGGCTTGTGGGATATTGCCTTTCCTTCAAGCGATTCTGACCAACTGTATTTTACTGCTGGCGGCAGCGATGAAACACACGGCCTTTTTGGTTACCTTAAAATACATTAGCTACATTAGCAGGGGGTAAATAGAAACAGCCTGCCGTATTGGCGGGCTGTTTTATTATAACATTATCATATAGCCGTTAGAATCATTCACTCCGCAGTGCCGTAACAGGATTATTAACCGCCGCTTTTATTGACTGGTAAGCCACAGTGAGCAATGCTATTAATAACACCATTGTTGCAGCAAATAAAAATATCCACACGTTTATTGCAATGCGGTACGGATAATTTTCCAGCCATTTGTGCATTGCCCACCACGCTGCAGGCGAAGCTATTAATGCTGAAATAATTACTAATTTCAAAAAGTCGTTGCTCAGTTTTACCACGATGCCCTGTACCGATGCGCCAAGCACTTTACGTATGCCTATTTCTTTTTTGCGCCTTTCTGCAGAAAGCGTTGAGAGGCCAAACAAACCTATGCATGAAATAAATATGGTAAGTATTGCACCAAAGGTTACTATCTGTTTCCATTTTGCTTCTTTATTATACTGGTCAGCATTGTCTGCATCTTTAAAGGCATACTGGTATGGTTTAAACGGAAACAACTTTTTGTAAGTAGCTTCAATGTAATTTAAAGCGGCTGCTTTATTTCCTTCTTTAAGTTTTACAAAAACATCCCCGTAAGGGTAATTGGGGTTCATGGTAAATAACTGTGCCGGTATTTTTTCTGTAAGCGAAAGGAAATTATAATTACTCAAAATACCCACTACGGTATATTTTTTATTGTTGTAATAAAAATCCACTATTTGCCCCAGGGGCTTTTTCCATCCTGCCTGTTTTACAAATTCTTCATTCACCAGTACGTTTTGCGCACTGTCAGATACAAGGCTCTTTGAAAAATTTCTGCCTTTTAGCATCTTAATTTCAAATAAAGGCAAATAGTCTTCGTCAATATGCTTTACGTCAAACTCAATTTGCTGCGCATTGTTAACATGCGCTATGGTACCCCACCGGCCGCCCTGGTCTGCCGTAACGCCTTTAATAGCAGGGTTTTTCAATAATTCTGATTTAAGAGTGGTGTATTTCTCTCCATGCAATCCTGCACCTTTTATTACTGCAACATTTTTATCATTATATCCAAGGTCGTAATGCATTAAATAATCAAACTGTGAGTAAATGGTAATAGTGGATATTATTAAAAAGGTAGCCAGTGTAAACTGCAGTATTACCAACCCTTTTTGCAGGTAATTTTTGCCGGCAAATTTCTGGCGGTTGTATAATGACTGAACGGGATTAAAACCTGAAAGTACCAAAGCAGGGTAAAAGCCCGCAAGCAACCCGGTAACAATAAATATGGCAATATAGCCTGCCACCAGCTTTACATCAAGCAGGTAAGTGAATGAAAGCGCTTTGTTGGCAACCGTATTAAAAAACGGCAATACAAGCTGCACCAATACCAGCGCCAGCAAAAAGGCTACAAAGCTTAATATAAACGATTCGCCTAAAAACTGCGCTACCAGTTGCCTGCGCTGGCCGCCCACTACTTTGCGTATGCCAATTTCCTTGGCGCGTTTCAGCGACCTTGCTACGGTAAGATTAATAAAGTTTATACAGGCAATTATCATGATGAACAATGCTATACCCGTTAATATGTAGGAGTACATAGGGTTACTTGAATCACTCAGCCCGTTTTCAGCAGGGTAATCTGTGCTGGTATGCATCTGCAGCATGGGCTGCAGGGTATAATGCACTTTATCTTTAAAGCCGTATTTATCCCTCATTTCCTTAGCCTGGTCAGCAGCATCAACTTCAAAAGCTTTACCCATTTTAGCCTCTGCAACCTTAGGGTTGGCGTGGGGTTTTAATACAATAAAAGTATTAAGGTAGGAGTTGAACCATTGGTTGTCAGTAAAGTTATCCGATTGCCGCATTGGCAGCAGCATTTTTATTTTGATAGACGAGTTTTGCGGCGACCTTTTTGTTACACCCGTAACTACAAACGTGCGGAAAGTATCATTTACTTTTAAATCAAGAAATTTGCCCAATGCTTTTTGCCGTCCAAAATATTTCTCCGCCACCTCTTCTGATAACACTACGGAGTGTATGTCATTCAGCGCGGTTGCGGGGTTACCCTGCAGCATGGGAAAAGTAAATACCGAAAAAAAATTGCTGTCTACATAAAAAGCCTCCTGGTCAAAAACGTCTGTACCCTGTTTTATAGTAAAGTTGGCGCTTTGCATCCTTACAAAATCTTCTATTTCCGGCACCTGGGCTTTAAAATTGGGGCCTGGTACCATACCTGTGCTTGAGCTTTTATTAACATGCCCGTCTTCGCCCGTATAATCAGCGCCCAAATGGTAAATATTGGCTATGTTTTCATGAAACCTGTCATAGCTCAGTTCATCTTTTGCATACAGAAAAATAAGCATGCAGCAGGCCAGCCCCACGCTAAGGCCGGTAATGTTGATAAGAGAAAAAACTTTGTTGCGCCAAAGATTACGGAAAGCAGTTTTAAAATAGTTTTTAAACATGTTGTTGCAGTTTTATTCGTTTGTTGGCATTACCTGCCATAGCACAACGCACATGCCAATATGTAACACTTTCATAACCAATCAATTATACACAAAGCACTGATTAAGTGTTCGTTTTCGCACACTTATTGTACGAAAACGAACGTACGTTTAAAATTCTTACCACTGAGAGGTAACCCTTTTATTCCGCCTTTAAGCTGTTTACCGGGTTTGCCAGGGCGGCTTTTATGGCCTGGGAACTTACAGTGAAAAGGGCTATAACAATCGCCATTACACCGGCTGCGGCAAATATCCACCATGCTATAGCTGCACGGTATGCAAAATTTTGCAACCACGCACTCATAGCCCACCATGTTACAGGTATGGCAATAAGGCAGGCAATACCCACAAGCAAAACAAATTCCTTTGTTACCAGTACAAGCACCTGCAATACTGAGGCGCCCAGCACTTTGCGTATGCCAATTTCCTTAGTACGCTGCCCGGTTATAAATGCAGCAAGGCCAAACAAACCAAGGCTGGCAATAACGATGGCGATAATGGCAAATGATGTAAAAATTTGCCCTGTTCTTTGCTCTGAAACATATAAGGCGGCAAACTTATCATCAAGAAAATAGTACGCAAGGGGGCCGGCGGGGCTAAAGGCATTCCATTTGTTTTTTAAACTGGCAAGAAAACCAGGTATGCCGGTTGTTTTAATTTTTAGAATGAGTCCTCCATAATTATTACCCGGCAGCAGCATCAGGGGAGCAATCTTCTCCTTTACAGAAGCATAGTGAAAATCAGCAACAACACCAATCACTTTAAATTTATGCTGCCCGGAGCGAACGATGGTTTTGCCAACTGCGTTGGCATTTGTCCAGCCCAGGCTGCGCACAGCCGCCTCGTTGATTATCACGCCGAAAGAATCTGTACCAAAATCGCGTGAAAAATTTCTGCCCTGCACCATCTGCATACCAAGGGTAGGTATATAATCATAATCAACATTGTAAATATTGCTGTGTATTTCTTTACTGTTTATGCCGGTAGCATCGTCATGGCCGTATATCTCGGTACCGTTCATAACACCTGTTGCGGGTACGCCACGGCTTATGCTGGCGCGCAGTACATGGTTATCTTTCAGCAACTGCTGTTCAAACGCATCCTGGTTGCCACCCAGCAGGCGTGCATCGGGTAAAACCAGCACCTGCTCTTTATCATACCCCACTTTTTTATCCTGCATAAAATGCAGTTGCCTGTACACTAGAATGGTTGAAATAATAAGCGCCGTAGAAACAAAAAACTGGAATACTACCAGGCTGCTGCGCAGCATGTTTTTACGGCCGCTGCCCTGCGCAGATGCGGCTTTCAATACTTTGATGGGTTGAAATGCCGATATAAAAAAAGCAGGATAAATGCCGGCCAGCACACCTACAACAATGCACAACAGCAGCAATGAGGCCAGTACCGGTAACTGTATAAAAAAGCTAAAACTAATGTGTTTACCTGCCACCTGGTTAAAAAATGGCAGTATTAATGCAACAATACCCAGCGATAACAGCATGGCTGAAAAAGCAACAAGCGTTGATTCAGTTAAAAACTGTGCTACCAGTTGCTTTTGCGCGGAGCCCATTACTTTGCGTATGCCTACCTCGCGGGCACGTTTAGCAGCCCCGGCAGTTGAAAGGTTGGTAAAGTTTACACAGGCAAGCAGCAAAATAAATATTGCCAGCGCGCCGAATATGTACACATAGTTTATATCGCCATTGGCCTCAATTTCGTACTTCGTGTTTGAGTGCAGGTGAATGTCAGTAACAGGAAAAAGTGTAAACTTAAATGTATTTGCGCTTTTTTGTGCTTCTGCAAGGGTAATACCCATATCGTTGCTAATTTCAGGCACTACATATTTCTCCACCAATTGCGGAAACCTGGCCTGCAGGGCGGCCGGGTTAGTACCTTTTTTTAGCCTGAGGTAAGTATAATAACCTATATTACTCCAGGTAGGGTGCCTCTCCGGAAAACTTGACAGGCTTACAATTGCATCAAAATGAAAATGACTGTTGGCAGGTATTTCGTTTATAATACCTGTAACTTTAAGTACCTGCCCTGTATTAAACGAAAGAAGTTTGCCTACAGGCTCTTGATTGCCGAAATATTTTTGTGCAAACGGCCGGGTAATAACAATACTGTTGGGATCTCTTAACGCGGTGGCACCATCACCATCAATAACAGGTATGGAAAACATCTGCAAAAAATTACTGTCGGCAAAGGTTATACCTGTTTCCTTAAACTGCTTGTCTTTATACTGTACGTATGATTCCCGCCGGCTCATTACACGGGTATATGCTTCAATTTCAGGAAAGGCATCTTTCATACCCGCTCCTACAGCTACATCTACATTAGGATAAACCTCCTCATTACCATTACCCAGTACGCCCAGTTGAACACGGTATAACTGGCCGGGATTATCTGTGTATTTATCATAGCTCAGTTCATCATACACAAATACGGCAATCAGCATGCAACAGGCAAGGCCAATGGCAAGCCCTGCAATATTTACAATAGTAAACATTTTGTTGCGGGCCAGGCTTCTTACAGCAGTTTTAAAATAGTTTTTAAGCATATATATTATTTATGATTTTTTTGCCGCCCTTTGCGCTTTTATAACAATACCCGGTAATACTCTGTTGCGGCCTGCAAAGCCGTTTTAATGCGGGGCATTATGATAATACCGCTTAACGGGCAAAAGGTTACAAAAGTTACAGGTAAATACTTTAGTTACTATTTATACTGTACAAACGGTTTATTTGCCACATAAACAAATTTACCCGCTGTTATACGGGTAAATCAATAAACGGGCAATGGCTTTACTATCTTTTTATTCCTTCTTTTTGTGCAAATCGTTGTAATCAATATAATAAATAAACTTAATGGTAAACTCGTTGCTGTGCGGCACACCAAAAACATGTGTAAGGTTGCCTAAATATTTAGTATATTTTATACCATCCACAGAGGCATCGGGCCCAAGGGCATTCTTCCATCCAACCACGAGGCGGCTGCCAAGGCGAAAATCCCATGTAAAAAACATGTCAAGGTTAAAAGTATTAAAGTTTTCATCATGGCCCGGCAGTAAAGCCCTGTCAACCCAATAGCCGTCAGTCTTTACATCGTACATTGCTGTATAACGTACTTTGCTCCAGTAATGCCGCAGGCGCACACTAAGGTTCATTCTTGCTTTAAAATTATAAATACCGTTTACTACGGTAGTAAACTGGGTGTACTGGCGTATGCCTATTACTGATGAATCATTGCTTATAACGGGATTGCCGCTTGCATCAAGCACAGCGCCAAAATTTCCCATATCATGCTGGCTTTCCCCGTTAATATCAATACTAAATTTTGGGCTAAAGCGGTAACGCACCCCATTGCTTATAACATAAAACGGGTCGTTAGGAATAGGCGAAAAATTAGCATACCCGTAAAAATAGCTAACATACAATTTTTTACGGCTGTCTGTACTGCCACGTATGCCTATAAAGGCCCACGGTGTTCTTTTCATGATACGCCCGGGTATGCGCAGCTCGTAAAAATCGTTAAACCAGAATGGTGAGCTTTCTACCAGCAGGCTGGCATCCCAAAAGTTTTTAAATACGTGCAAAAAGCTGGCGCTTATATGTGTTTCGCCCATTGTATAAGGCGCGTATAAATTGCTGCTTTGTATGGAGACAGAATAATTGCGTATATAAAAAAGTTTATCAGGCTCATATTGCTGAAAAGAACCATGCAGGCCGTACACCACATCGTTAGGGGCCCTTAAAATGCCAAGGTCGTTGGGATCGTACTTTTCCGATTCAATATTGCCAAAAACGCCCCATTGCCATTTACCACTTACCTTATCGAAGCTTGTATATAATTTATAGCCGCTGTAAGCAGAATCGCCGCTTATGCTGCTGTACCGCGCCTTTGCCTGGAAATTATAAGTATTTTTTTTGTCGTACACAGAAAAATCAAGCGCAGATACATTGGCATTACGCGAGCCGCCGCTGCGTAACACGCTTGTATTGGTAAATGTTATATATGACCGGTTTTTAAGCGCCTGGTCAAGCACAATTATATTGTAATTGGCCAGCGGCTCTGTTTGTGTTCTTATAACGTCCCCGCCCGGCTTTTCATATTCTGCATACATAGGCGCTGTTACTGCGTTAAATATGCCTATGCCAAGGTTGCCTTTTGTTCTGCCCGAAAACTTGGTAGCGTTGTACAATTGTGTAACAGAAGGGTTTTTGCGTATGGTATAACCACTGTCTCCGGCAAGCTGCAGAATATCGCCATATTTGCCGGGTATGCCT
The DNA here is from genome assembly GCA_035547455.1 of Chitinophagaceae bacterium. Taxonomy (GTDB): domain Bacteria; phylum Bacteroidota; class Bacteroidia; order Chitinophagales; family Chitinophagaceae; genus JABDFW01. Next base: position 1,994 of record DASZUX010000633.1, on the reverse strand, counting down.
CCCACCCTTCTTGAATAAAAAATTCCGGCTTTATTAAACATTTCCGTTCCCTCGGTAAAAAAAGGCCGGTTTTCCGCATATTGCTGTTCAAACGGGCTAAGGTTTAAAATAACGTTATCACTTTGCACCTGCCCAAAATCGGGTATCAGCGTCATGTCCATGGTAAAGCTTTCATTTATACCCCATTTTACATCCATGCCGCCGCTGTTTAAAAAATTACGAATAGTGCCGCTGCTTGTTGGCACGTCCTGGTAGCCGGTAGATACATAAGGCAGGAAAGACAACCGCAAAGGCGGCTGCAGGTTTTGCAACCCCTGCAGGCTGCCAAACTGGTTTACAAAACCGGAGGCTTTAGGGTCAACCGTATTCCAATAGGATTGTTCATTTACCCGGCGTATAAACCGCGAAAAATTAACACCCCAGTCCTGCACGTCTTTTTTTGCAAAACGCAGGGCTGAAAAAGGGATCTTTAATTCTGCAATCCAGCCATCTGCAACAATGGCCGTGCGGCTGTCCCATACAGCGTCCCAGGTATAATCAAAACCGGGCGCCGTAAAACTATTGGTTGTGCTAAGCCCGTCATCAACAGGATTATAAGTTGCCGACACCCTTACATCACTCTGTACATTGGCAGAGGTTACAATAAACTGGAAGGCATTTTGCTTGTCGCTGTAAGTATCAAACGCTACCCCAAAATTATCTGCATCCTGGAACTTTTCATTATCGCGCTGTGTAAGCTGCCTGCGTATATTTACGGGGTTATCGTACATGTAAGCCCCTACGTAAATGGCATCATCAGTGTACACCACTTTTACAATACTTTTGCAGGCAGAGGGTTTGCCAAAATCGGGGCTGTTAATAATAAAATCTGAAGCAGCAGGGACTGCTTGCCAGGCTGCATCATCCAGCTTGCCATCCAGTTTGGGGGCCTGCTGTACTTTAACAGCAGTAAGTTTTTTTGGTTGGGCAACAGCGCAAACAGTAATACAGGAAAAAAGTACAGCGGTTAGTGTTAGCGGGGACATGTGCATGTTTGGTTTGGCGGGACGAAAATAGTAAGAGAGTTAGCAGGATGCTAAAAAATTTGACGAGTGGTAATTTGTGTTTGAAAACCGGTTGTTTTATTAAGATATTTAACAGGAAAGAAGGAAGTGTTACTACAGAACGTGCATAATTTAGACAATTAAAATATATCATTTCTTTTTTCAACCTAATTAACCCGCTGGCATGATCAAACTTTTAAAGCGTACCGCTATAATAATAGTCGTATTTTACATCTTCACATGTACCCTGTTATATTTTATCCAGGAAAGACTGATTTTTTTCCCCCGGAAACTTGAAAAAAATTTCACATTTACATTTCAAACACCACATGAAGAACTAAACATACCAACTTCAGACGGAAAGGTATTAAACGGCATTTTATTGGCAGACGGCAGACGGTTGGCGTCTATTTATATGTATAAATAGACGCCAACCGTCTGCCGTCTGCAACTGTTTGTTAAAATGATTTATGTTAAATAAATTCCCTTTTGCTAATATGTATTAAAACCCTTTTTACATTTATTACGCAAACAAAGTAACCTAACCCACAGGCCCATGATGCGTTTTATAAAAAGGCTTCTTAAATATACCCTGCACTTCATACCTGGTTTAAATAGCAGCAATTTGAAAAGTTTACAAATGAAAGCTTTAGCACATTATGCATAACCAATTTTTACAACTACATCTCTAAACAAAAAAACATACAGTATGACCACACAAAAACCAAGCACCGCCTTTGTAGGCGCATCGTGGATTGCATTAGGAGCCGGATTTACAGGCTTTATTATCGGCCTTTGGCATGCCGGCATGCAGCTTAATGAAAAAGGTTATTATTTTACAGTACTAATGTTTGGGCTGTTCGCGGCAGTATCGTTACAAAAAAGCGTTCGCGACAAACTGGAAAACATTCCTGTAACCGACCTTTATTATGGCATTTGCTGGTTTTGCAC
>DASZUX010000632.1:0-2979 GCA_035547455.1 Chitinophagaceae bacterium | reverse complement strand
CGACCTGTAAATGACGACATAACGCTTAAGGTTGTTCCATACGGGAAAGAAAAAAAGCACAAGCAGGGCGCTTGGTGTAAATAAGGCCAGCGCACCTATTAAGCAGCCCAAAAGCTGCCATCCCCCTCCTTTTGACCGCATAGCCATGCCACCGGTAAATGCGCCAATTGAAAATACCGGCCCGGGTATTGCCCGAACCACCCCGAAGCCGGTAAGCATATCATTACGGTCAATTTTCAGTGCATTCCTGTTTGTTTTTTGCACCCGGGGTAAATCAGGGCGCTCAACATACTGGTCGTACATCATAGGCATCAGCACATCTCCGCCGCCAAAAACCATGCTGCCAAAACGGTACAGGTTTTCAAAAAGGTTAAAAGGCCCGCGGTTTTTCCATTCGTTTTTGCGGGCGATTTCACTAAAGGAAGCAGCGATGATAAATATGCCCAGGAAGATGAGAATATTTCCCCATTTTATTTTACGGGAGGTTATCTCCTGGTCGGGGAAGCGCTTACTGCTGAAATTGGTTATAATGCCTCCCGCAACAATAACTGCGGGAAATGTCCACGGAGTTTTAAAAAAGAAATAGGTAAGCAACGCTGCTATTAACATTATTACCCGTGTAATAGTATTATTGATGGAAAACCGTGAAATTTTATAACATGAAAAGGCTATAAATCCTACGGCCATGGGCTGCACAAATTTAAAGGCGGTGATATGGATGGCCCGGTCGTGAAAATAATCCAGGAAGAAAGAAAAGGCGCTCATTAATATGCATGCAGGCGTCATCCATATTATCAAGGTAAGCAAAGCCAGTGGTATTCCACCCCTCTTGTAACCGATAAGCGTTAATGTTTGGGTAGAACTGGCACCCGGCAGCATTTGACAAAAGGCGCTATACTCCAGCAATTCTTTTTCTGTCACATCCCGCCGTTGCTGTACAAAAGTTTTCAGCATCATACCAAAATGACCTTGTGGCCCCCCGAAAGCAGTAATACTGTGAAGGAATACGGCTTTTAAAAAAGGTATGTGGCGAAGCAGTATCAAATAGTAGCCTGGTTTATTTTAAAATTCTTATCCCTGCAAAAAGGCATTAAGGATATGCCAAATGTAGAAAAGAATACAGAAATTAACTATGACTAAATGCTATTTAACCTTTTGCGTATAGAAATAAAATTTAAAATATAGCAGAAAAAACATATTTTTTGCAGGAACAGGGCAACAAAAAAGCTCCGACGAAACGGAGCCTTGCTAAAAATCCCCCAATAGAAAAAAGTTTAATTTTTATTGAAACGTACAGAATGTAAAAAAAGGCTGTCTTTAAAAACATTAGCCACATAGTTACCACTTGAAAGACCAGCCAGGCTAACAGATAGCTTACCTTCACTATCCTGCATTGTTTTTTGAACAGTTTTAATAAATTGGCCATGCACTGAGAACACCTTAATAATAAGGTTGCCGGTTGTACCGATTAGAATATCTATACAGTCTTGCTGATTATTAATCATTGCAGCCACGGTGTGCAGAGCCATAGGTAATGTCATTACTTTTATTAATACGTTAAACCAAGCCGGTGAGTTTACTATGACCCAAAATAATGCCAAAAATGTTGCAGCCCCAATGTGAAAAATCACAAAAAATAACTTTTTACCTGGCGGCTTTTTGCGCTAAAGCAGCCTCTTCTTTTGTTGCATCCAGCAACATATAGGTTTTTACATTTGTTATAAGCATTTCATCTAAGGTGGCCACTACATCCCTGTAAATGGCGTTATCTGTAGGTTTTATTAATACCATTAAATCATCCGGCTTGCCGTACCGGCGTGTTACAGCCTGTTGTTTTGCTAAAATAATATTCCGCAGGCCTGTATTATAGCTGGTAAACTGCATGTGCTGTACATCATTGCCGGGGTAATAGCCTACGGTTTTGTCATCTTTGAGTATAAGTGTTAATACCTTGCTTTCCGGTACAGGCATGTAGTCAATTGCTTTGCCTTTATCATCCGGCATTGCAAGTTTCATTACTTTAGGCCGGCTTAGCGACGTTGTAAAAACAAAAAAGGTAATAAGAAGAAAGCCGAGGTCAACCATTGGTGTAAGGTCAACGCGGGTAGAAAGTTTTTTACTGCGTTTAGCGCCTGCTTTTTTTTGCAGCAGTTGCTGCGATTGTATCTCTGCCATAAAGGTTAGGTTTTACAGTAGAGATGATGAGCGAATGGTTTTCCATAAAGCCGGGCAGCTATAATTTCCGGAGAGGGGAAAGCGCAAAAGAAAAGCCCCGGAATTACCAGGCCTTGTATGTTACTGTGGTTTAATTGCCGTACTCACTTAAAAACTTGATCCGCATAATTTTTAACTGTTCCCAATTATAATCGCTGCTGGCAAGTTCTTCTTTAGCAACTTCAAGCGATGATGTTTCACATGTTCTGAAATAATCCATTATTTCATCCTGGTCATCATCATCAAGCATATCGGCAATAGCATAGTTTAAATTAAGCTTGGTACCGCTGGCCACAATTGTTTCCATTTCTTCCAGCAAGGCATCAAGACGAAGGTCTTTGTTACGCGCAATGGTTTCAAGCGGAATTTTTTTATCAACGTTCTGGATGATATAAATTTTATTGCTGCTTTTGTTAGCAACGCTTTTCATTACAAAATCGTCGGGCTTTACAATATCATTTTCTTCTACATATTTTGCAATCATTTCAATAAAAGGCTTGCCGTAACGCACCGCCTTACCCTTGCTTACCCCCTGGCATTTTTCAAGCTCCTGTAAGGTGGTTGGGTACATTGTGGCCATGTCCTGCAGGGAAGACTCCAGGAAGATTACAAAAGGAGGCAAAGATTTTTTCTTGGCTTCACGGTGGCGCAGGTCTTTCAGCATCTCAAACAGCTTTTCGTCCGCTGCAGCACCGGTGCCGCCGGTTTCTGTTTCCTCATCATCCTCGTTAGCGTCTTCAAACAGGTTGTTCAGCACTATCTTGA
>DASZUX010000631.1:0-18412 GCA_035547455.1 Chitinophagaceae bacterium | reverse complement strand
ATCTTTTGATAAAAGGCCTACAATGTTGGTAGTGCTTGCACCAAGTACTTTGCGCACACCAATTTCTTTAATGCGTTGTTCAGCACTAAAAGTGGCAAGCCCAAACAAGCCCAGGCATGAAATAAGTATTGCTATAGCCGTAAAGTAACCCACAATGGAAGAAAGCTTGTTTTCTGCATCATAGTTCTTTTGAAAATCATCATCCAAAAAGCTGTATTCAAAAGGCTCATTAGGGTTAAGGCGGCGCCAGGTATTTTTTAGCTCCGCCAGCACCGGCGTTATATTGCCCTGTTTTGCATGCACTACGGCATAGTTGTAATTACCGTTTGCATTTAATTGAAAGCCGTAAGGCGCAATAGGCAAATGCAGGTCTTCAAAATGAAAATCTTTTACAACACCTACAATGTCGTAATTAATTTTCTGGCCGTTAAAATCAAAATATGCTTTTTTGCCCACGGCGTCTTCAGCAGATTTGAATCCTATTTCCTTCACAGCCTGTTCATTTATTATCAGCCCGTTAGTGGTATCCGACTGGAAATTTTTGGAGAATAGCCTTCCTGCAGCGGGCTGAATGCCAAGCGTTTTTAAAAAGTCATAATCCACGTAATTCATCCTCACGCGTTTTGCCTCCTGCATATTCTGGCCTTCCTTATAAAGCAGGTTGTCACTGAGATTTGAGATACCGGGATAATAAGAAGATGCCCCAATATTAATAATGTTGCTTTGGCTGGAAAGATCAGCTTTAAATGCAGTATATATATTTTTTGCATTTTCGCTGCGCAGGGGTATAATAAGCTGGCTGTCTTTATCAAAGCCGAGATCGGCAGAACGCATGTAATACATTTGCCCGGATATGACTATTGACGCAATAATAAGTACCACTGAAATAATAAACTGGAAAACTACCAGCCCTTTTCTTAACGAGATAGCCGCCAATGAGTTGGTAAACCGGCCTTTTAACACTTTAACAGGTTTAAAAGAAGAAAGATAAAAAGCCGGGTAACTGCCCGCCAGCAGGCCCGCAATAATTGACAGGCCAAGGAAAGCGAGAATAATATCAAGGTTATCGCTGAATGATAATGAAAGCTGTTTACCGGACATAGTATTGAAGGCAGGCAATAAAAGCATTGTAATGACTAATGCAAAGGCAAAGGCCGCCAGGCTCATTACCACCGACTCTCCAAGAAATTGCCTGACAAGGCTTTTTCTTTCAGCGCCCAGCACCTTTCTTATACCTACTTCGGCGGAACGTTTGGAGGAACGCGCAGTAGAAAGATTCATAAAATTGATACATGCTATAAGCAATGTAAACAGCGCAATTGAGCCTAATATATACAAATACTTAACACTGCCGGGGGGCGTAATATTCTGGTCCATACCCGAGTGCAGGTGTATTTGCGGAAGGCCTACCAAAAACTGTTTTTTTGAGAAGCCCATGGCCTTTAAATCTTTACCGGCATATTTATCAAGAAACGCAGGAAAACGCGACTCAATGTTTTTAGGAGAGGCACCCGGCTTAAGCTGCACATAGGTGTAGTACATATTATTGGTAGCAAGATTGCTGCCTGCATTTTTTATGTACTGTTCAACATTACCACCCAGCATACCCATAAAAAACCTGCCATTAATGTGCGATGGTTTATTAATAGGCCTGAAGACGCCGGTTACCAGGCAATCATGGTCGCCGTTGGTGCTGCTGCTTATATGAATGGTTTTATTAATTGCAGAGGTATTGCCAAAAAGCTTTTGCGCAATTTCTTCTGACAGCACTACTGTATTAGGGTTAATTAAAGCAGTAGCCGGGTTGCCTTCAATAAAATTGTAGGTAAACATGCGGAAGAAGGTAGAGTCGGCAAGGTAACCGTCCGGCTCATAAAAGCTCTTTGCCTGGCCGCTGCTGTTATCTTTGTATTGCAAAAGCGTTTTGCTGTCAGAAAATAAAGCAACCAATCTTGTAGTTTGTGCTATTTCAGGAAACTCTTGCTGCATGGTTTGGCCCATTGCAGCCGGTGTGTTGGGTACCGATGTTTCTTTACCCTGTAAAATAAATGTAGTGCCTATTTGGTACAGGTCATCTTTTTTTGCATGATACTTATCGTAGCTGAGTTCATTCAAAATATAAAGAGACATGAGCATACAGCAGGCAAGCCCAACAGATAGACCAATGATATTGATAAACGAAAAAACCTTGTTGTTTTTAAATTTTCTCCAGGCAATTTTAAAATACGTTTTAAGCATAAGTTTCTTTTTACAGGGGGATAACTGTTATATGAAGAGCAGAGTAACCCATTTGAGCCAAACAACGCTTGTGCCACCCTGCAATACATTGTGTATCATTACATTAAAACCCAATTACCACGCATGGTGTACGAAAACGGACACTTTTTGTGCGAAAGCGTACGTACACTGTATCGTCCTGAAATAGCTATACAGGGTTTAAATAAATCCTGCTATTCCTATACAATGGTAATGAGAACAGGCCCTGATGCCGGGTAATGCGCTGGTAAGAGATATTTTTTTTAAGGGCTGCCGGGTTATACTACTTTTAAGCTTAATGTAAAAATGCTGCCGGCGCCGGTTTCGCTGCTTACGGTAATAAAACCGCCCTGCGCTTCAATAAATTCCTTGCTTATGGCAAGGCCCAGGCCGGTGCCTTCCTGGCGGCTGCCGGGTATTTTAAAATAGCGGTCAAATATTTTGTCAATATAATTGGGGTCAATGCCCTTGCCGAAGTCTTGCACGGTAAACTGTACGGTATCGTTTACATGCTGCACATTCAGTAATACGCGGTTGTTTTCGTAACTGTAGTGTATGGCGTTACTTAAAAGATTTGTTATTACCCATGCCGTTTTGTCCTTATCGGCAAGTACGGCAGGCAAATTACCCGGCAAAAAGGTGCTGATGGAAATATGTTTTTGTTCTGCTTCGGTTTTAACCGCTTCAACAGCGTACAGTACTATATCTTTCACGCTTGCCGGCTGAATGTTCAATTGCATTTTACCGGTTTCAACCTGGGTCATATTCAGCAGTTCGCCCGTAATTTTAAGCAGGCGGTCTGCCTCATCCCGTATATTCTGCACCAGTTGTTTTTGCTCGGCGTTGGTACTGCCAATGCGTGCATCATCCAACAGTTGCAGGCTCATTTTTATAGATGATATGGGTGTTTTAAGTTCGTGCGATACAGTAGCAATAAAATTTGTTTTTGCAAAATCAAGTTCTTTAAACAGCGTTATGTTTTTTAAAATAATTACGTACCCAACAACCATACGGTCATTTTCGCCTGTTGCCGGTGAAGTAATGGTTAACACATCTTTTTCAAAAAAACTTTCTTTGCCATGTGCATAAATTTTAAGCGGCTCTTTTGCCGCGACCTGGTCAGTTTCGGCCTTTTGTATCATCCCGGTTATAAGAGTGCGTACAAGGTCGTTGGTAACGGCAATATCCTGTACCTGCCTGCCAATCATATCCTTTTCACCAAGGCCGGTAACCTGCAGCGCCTCGCTGTTTACAAACAGTACACGTTTTTGCTCGTCAAGCCCTATTACCGGGTCGTGCATAGTATTTATAATCGCCTCAATCCTTTTCTTTTCAAACAATATGCGGGCAAGGTTACTGTTCTCATATTCTTCAAGCTTTGCTGCCATTGAATTGAAAGATGATGCCAGCTCTCCAAACTCATCATGCTGTTGTAAGTGTATGCGGCTTTTATAATTTTTATTGGCTATATCGGTTATACCTTTCAGCAGGGTTTTAATAGGGTTTGCAATAACTGCGGGAAAGTTGGTAACAAACGTAAAGCTTATAATGGCAATAACCGTAAAGATAATGGTAAGCCAGACGCCTGCATCTTTGGCATTGCTTTGGGTGATGGTGTTTTTACGTATAATAGCCTGCTGATTGAGCCTTTCAATGGTATAAATGGATTTCCGGATAGCGGTATACTGCAGGGAATCGCCCATATTCTTTTTTAACAATTCAAAATGAGTGCGCAAAGCTTTTGTAGCATTGCCTTCCCCGGGTTCGGTAATGTTGTGCTCCTGGAGTACCATACTTTTTTCAAAACTTGCCAGCGAGGAATCCGATGAATGTATGTTCTCCAGTGCATTCAGCATATTGCTGCAGTATTGCAGTGTTTCCTGGTTGTTTTTTAATACCTGGTTGGCGCTGCTGGTAAGCCGTTGTATATAGAACATGGATAGGGCACCGAATGAAATTATCAGCACAAACAAAAAAACAAGCCCCAATGTAAGTTTAGTCTTAAGCTTCATAACGTGCCATACCCGGCTGTTTATTTATGAGAGTATTACCAAATCAATATCCCACGTACCCAGCTTCTTTAAAAGTTCATTAAATATAGCGGTGCGCAGTATAATGTTTAATAACGATAAATGCGGTTTGCCTATACATAAAGTTGTTACCTGCTTTTCCTCGGCAGCCTCTAAAATGCCTTTACCCACGTTGGCATTTTTTACACGCAGCACATCAGCGCCCATTTCGGTTGCCAGCTTAAAATTATTTATCAGGTGGCGCTGGGCCGCAAGCCCTATTTTATCAGCGCTTTCCTTTGGTGTTTGCACATACAGTACAAACCACTTTGCGTTATAATAAGTAGCCAGCCTGGCGGTTTTGCGTATTACATTTCTTGCAATTTCGTGGTTGCTGCTTATACAGCACATCAGCCGCTCCTGCCTGCTTTGAATATTGCGTGGTATTTCAGACTCAATTTTGCGCTCAACCTGCGATGCTACTTCTTTAAGCGCCAGTTCCCGCAACTGCAATATTTTTTCAGGCTGAAAAAAATTATTCAAAGCTACGGGTATTTTTTCGGGCGCATAAATACGCCCTTCTTTAAGGCGTGTAATCAGTTCGTCTGCCGTAAGGTCAATATTCACCACCTCATCAGCCATACGCAAAATATTGTCGGGTATACGTTCCGTAACCTCAATGCCTGTTATATCTTTTACATCGGCATTCAGGCTTTCTATATGCTGAATGTTTACTGCGCTTATAACATTTATCCCGGCTTCCAGTATGTCATTCACATCCTGCCACCGTTTAGCATTTTTACTGCCTTCAATGTTGGTGTGTGCAAGTTCGTCTATAATCACTATCTCTGGCCGCAGGTGCAAAATGGCCGGCACATCTAACTCTTCCAGTTCTTTGCCCTTGTAAAAAAGCTTTCTCCTTGGTATAACAGGCAAGCCCTCCAGCATAGCTTCGGTCTCCTTCCTGCCATGTGTTTCTACATAACCAACTTTAACATCAATACCGTTACGCAGCAGTGTTTGCGCCTCCTGCAGCATGCGGTATGTTTTGCCCACACCGGCACTCATGCCGATGTAAATTTTAAACTTTCCGCGTCTTGACTGCCGGATAAGCTCTAAAAAGTGCTGAACACTGCTTTCTTTTTCGGGTGGCATATATGGTGACTTATACTTTTTATACGCGGTTAACTTTTAGTGTGCTGCACGCTTTAACTTTAATTGCTTTACCCGGCGGGCAGTTAATAAAAAGCCCGGTTTAAAACTTATATACTGCTGCCAGCAGTGCCGATACTGTTGTTTTTGTTCCGCTGCCATTTGCTTTTGTAAAAATATTTTGTGTGGCATTATCCAGCCGTAGTTCCGGGATTATAGTAAGACTGTTAATTTTAATATTTCCCGACAACGTTGCATCAAATACATTTGAGCCTGTTGTTGATTCGTCTGCATTTATTAAATATAATTTCACACCATCTTTATCATTAAAATATTCCGTACGCAAAGTAAGCCCAAACGAAGTGACAGGGTCATAATTAAAATATAACGCAGAACCCCACCAGCTTTTATTATCACCGTCATTTACTGTTTGAACCGTGCCATTATAACCAATACTAAAATTACTGTTTATTGTTGCATTTGCCACTACATCAAATTGCGTGAGGTGCCTGTATAAAATATAAGCGCTTCCCGGTGTAATGGGGCCAGCCCCGCTTACACCGCCATACCCCTGGAAATTAAGGTATGCCTTTAGTTTGCCGTTTTTACTGCCGGTGCTAAACTGAGCTATGGCTACTTTGGTACCTGATGTGGTGGTTGAGAAATCTGTAGGGTTGGCAATGCCTATCATAAAGGCTGTTGTACCTCCCAGGGATATATCTGCCTTTAACCCGGTATGAAAGAACGGCCCTTCAGAAAACATATAATCCATACTGTAATTCCTGTTGGCAAAAGCATCCATTACTTCATAGCCAATATGGGTGCCCCATTTGCCCATTGTAAATTTGATGGCAGAAGATGGTGCATAGGTTACATACACCTGTTTAACGGCAAACAGGGTTGAATGTGTTTCGTTGTATGAAAATTCCTCTGCCCTGCGGCCAAAGCCAAGGTCGGCTGTAGCGCTTACTTTGCCAAAGCTGTGGTCTGCGCGGATGGAAGCCATCCCCAGTTCAAACGAACCGGATGAATTGGTAAAGCTTGTATAATTGTTTATGTATTTGCTGCCGCCGGTGTTAGCGCGGTAATACACATCAACAGATCCGCTAATGGTTGTTGCCCCGGCTTTAGATGTGTCTGCCTGTGCTGCGGAATGTATATATAACACTATCGGTATAATTAATAAAACCAGTTTATTTTTCATTGCTTTTATTCATGGTTACCAGTAAATAAGTGCTGCCCTGCCCGTGCAGTAAGCAGCACCTGTTTCTAACTCAACCAACTTTTTTTTGACATTATTGCAGTGCATCCAACGCTATATTCAGCTTAAGCACATTTACTTTTTTTGTGCCTAATATGCCAAACAACGGGGCATCAATATGCTGTTCAACCAGCGCAGCTACCTTTGTTTCATCAATACCACGTACCGCAGCAATACGTTTTACCTGTACTCTTGCTGCTTCGGGTGATATATCCGGGTCTTCGCCGCTGCCTGAAGCAGTAACCAGGTCGGATGGGATTTCTTCTTTTTTTACGCCGGGGTTATGCACAAGAAATGTATCAATCCTGTCCTGTACCTGCTGTAAGTAGTCAGGGTTGGAAGGCCCCTTGTTACTGCCGCCGCTGCCTGCCGCATTGTATCCCACGGCTGAAGGGCGGCTCCAGAAATATTTGTCCTGGGTAAAGCTTTGGCCTATAAGCTTAAAGCCTGCCGTTTTATTATTTACTGTAATTACTTCGCCTTTGCCTTTGGCTGGTGCAAATTGTGCAATGCCATAAATAATAAGCGTGTATATGCCGCAGAAAAAGAATATGCACACTATTGTTAGCCTTATTGCCGGTAAAATATGTTGTTTCATATATTTTATAGTTATAGATATTATTAAACAGGCCGCTTTATTTAAAATCTTACTGCTCCTTTTCTATTTAACCCGGGAGCATTATAAAGCGGTTTTAAAACCATATTGATACAATCATATCAATAAGTTTTATGCCTATAAACGGCACCAGTATACCCCCCAGCCCATATATCAGCAGGTTTCTTCTAAGCAGGGCGCTGGCCCCGATAGGTTTATAGGCCACACCTTTTAATGCAAGCGGTATAAGCAGCGGGATGATAATTGCATTGAAGATGATAGCAGAAAGTATAGCACTTTCAGGGCTATGAAGGTTCATAATATTCAGCCCCTGCAAAGCCGGCACCGAGGCAATAAACAGTGCCGGCACAATGGCAAAATATTTTGCCACATCATTGGCTATAGAAAAGGTAGTAAGTGTGCCTCTTGTCATAAGCAACTGCTTGCCTATTTCCACTATCTCAATAAGCTTGGTGGGGTCATTGTCCAGGTCAACCATGTTGCCCGCTTCCTTGGCGGCCTGTGTACCGCTGTTCATGGCAACGCCAACATCCGCCTGTGCCAGGGCCGGGGCATCGTTAGTGCCGTCGCCCATCATAGCTACCAGTTTCCCGCCTTGCTGTTCCTGCCGTATGTATTTCATTTTATCTTCAGGCTTTGCTTCTGCAATAAAATCATCCACGCCTGCTTTTTCAGCAATATATTTTGCGGTTAAGGGGTTGTCACCTGTTACCATTACTGTTTTTACGCCCATCTTGCGCAGCCGGTCAAAACGCTCCTGTATTCCGGGTTTAATAATATCCTGCAATTCAATAACGCCTAATACATCGTTGTTTTTACTAACTACAAGAGGTGTGCCTCCGTTGGAAGAAATAATTTTAACCCTTTCTGCAATTTCATCCGGGAACAGGTTTCCTGCCTTTAGCACCATATTTCGTATGGCATCAACCGCGCCTTTGCGTATCTTCAGGCCCTCCATGTCAATGCCGCTGCTTCTTGTTTCAGCAGTAAACTGTATAAATTTTACAGCATCTTTTTGCAGGGCAGGGGCTTTTATACCCTTTTCATTGGCCAATTCCACAATTGATTTTCCCTCCGGTGTTTCATCTGCCAGCGATGCCAGCACACATGCTTCCATAAATATGTTTACATCAATACCCTTATCAGGCCAAAAATTGGTTGCCTTTCGGTTGCCTATGGTAATAGTACCTGTTTTATCAAGCAGCAGGGTATCAAGGTCGCCCGCTGTTTCAACGGCCTTACCGCTTTTGGTAATTACGTTTGCGCGTAAAGCCCTGTCCATACCGGCAATGCCGATGGCGCTTAAAAGGCCGCCGATTGTGGTAGGTATAAGGCATACAAATAATGAAATAAATGCAGCAATAGTAATAGGTGTGTTTGCATAATCACCAAAAGGTTTAAGCGTTACGCACACAATAATGAATATAATAGTAAAGCCGGCCAGCAAAATGGTCAGTGCAATTTCGTTGGGTGTTTTTTGGCGGCTTGCACCTTCTACAAGCGCTATCATCTTATCCAAAAAACTTTCGCCGGGCGCTGTGGTTACTTTAACCTTTATATGGTCGCTCAGTACCTTGGTGCCGCCGGTTACAGAAGATTTGTCGCCGCCTGCTTCGCGTATCACCGGCGCTGATTCACCTGTTATGGCGCTTTCATCAATAGTGGCAATGCCTTCAACAATCTCGCCGTCCATAGGTATTACATCGCCTGCATCACAAAGAAAGAAATCTCCTTTTTGAAGCTGGGAGGATGGCACCACTTTTACTTCGTTGGTAAAAATTTCACCAATAAGGAAAACCTTTTTTGCCGGTGTGTCCTGCCTTGTTTTACGCAGGCTATCTGCCTGTGCTTTTCCTCTTGCTTCTGCAATAGCCTCGGCAAAATTGGCAAACAGTACTGTTAACAGCAGTATGATAAAAATTAGTAAGTTATATATAAAGCTGCCCTGGCTCGTTTCACCGCGCAATATCCAGATACATACAAAAAACATAATGGCAGTACCTATCTCCACGGTAAACATTACCGGGTTACGCGCCATAATACGCGGGTTAAGTTTTACAAATGATTGCTTCAATGCTTCTTTTACCAGCGAAGCTTCAAACAATTTATTTTTTCTGATATGTTTTGACATAATTGTAAATTTTGTCTTTTAAAGTGCTGTTATTTCATCCCAAAATATTCTGCCAGCGGGCCTAAGGCCAATGCAGGAAAAAAGCTTAGCGCCACCACGATTGCTATTACGGCAAAAGTCATAATGCCAAAGGTGGCTGTATCTGTTTTTAAAGTGCCTGCGCTTTCCGGTACATACTTCTTTTTGGCTAATATACCTGCAATGGCCACCGGCCCTATAATAGGCAGAAAGCGCGCTAACAGCATTACTATGCCGCAGGTAATGTTCCAGAAGGGCACACCATCGCCCAGCCCTTCAAAGCCGCTGCCATTATTGGCAGAAGAGGAGGTGTACTCGTATAACATTTCTGAGAAGCCATGATTGCCGGGATTGTTTAACCATCCGGCGTATGTCTTAGGGTTGCCTGCATACAGGTGCGATGATAAAGCAGTAAAGGCAAGAATCAGGAAAGTATGCAGCAGGGCGATGATGGTGGCTATCTTCATTTCCTTTGCCTCAATCTTCTTCCCTAAAAACTCAGGCGTACGGCCTACCATTAAGCCTGAAATAAATACTGCTATAATAATGTAGATATAGAAATTGAGGAAACCAACCCCTACGCCGCCGTAAAATGAATTTACCATCATACCCAGCATGGCAAACATGCCGGTAAGCGGCGTAAAGCTGTCATGCATGGCGTTTACTGAGCCATTGGATGTTACGGTAGTGCTGATACCCCAATAAGCAGAAGCGGCGGGCCCAAAACGTACTTCTTTACCTTCCATACTGCCCAGAGGTTGTGCAATGCCCATTTTAGCAATAGCCGGGTTGCCGTGCATTTCGTTGTATATGGATGGGATAAGGAAGCAAAGAAAACCAAGCGTCATCACCCCGAATATTGTCCATGCCAGCCTGTTGCGCTTAAGCATATAGCCCATGGCAAAAAGCAGCGCGATGGGAATCAGGATAATGCAGATACACTCTACCATGTTGGTAAAATAATTTGGGTTTTCAAAAGGCACGGCCGAGTTGGCGCCAAAATAGCCGCCGCCGTTGGTTCCTATTTGTTTTATCGCAATCATTGCTGCTGCGGGGCCGCGGCTTACATTTACCGTATCGCCCTGCATGCTTATGTATTGCGCCTTACCTTCAAAGTTCATGGGGGTTCCGTTAAATACCAGTATAACGGCTATTACAATTGCAATGGGCAGCAATACCCTGGTGCATGATTTAATAAAGTAATTATAGAAGTTGCCCAGTTTTTCAGTTGTCTTCTCTTTCATCGCCCTGAAAACCACGATACATGCTGCAATGCCTGTACCGGCGCTTACAAACTGGAATAATTGCAACACAAGCTGCCCCATATATGACACTCCTGTTTCGCCCGAATAGTGCTGCAGGTTGGTGTTTGATACAAAGCTTACAGTGGTGTTAAACGCAAGATCGGCGCTCATGCCGGGATTGCCATCCGGGTTTAACGGCAGCCAACCCATGTTCATTAATACAAACATGGAAAATAAAAACCACACAAGGTTAATAGTTAACATAGCCGAAAGGTGCTGTTTCCATGTCATTTCCTTTTCAGGCTTTATGCCTCCCAGCTTAAAGAATAATTTGTCAATGGGGTTAAGTATTGGGTCAAGCCATGTTTTTTCGCCTTCAAATGCTTTGCCCATATACCGCCCCAGCGGTATGGCCAGCAGCACCATAATAACATACATGGCAATAACGCCTGATATTTCGCTGTTCATGTTTTATCTTTTAATAAGGTTTAAAATTTTTCTGGTTTAACCAGTGCGTAACACAGGTAAATAAATACCAGGATGGAGATGATAAATAGTATTGTCATATTGTCTATATTTTTTCGAACCAGTTAATAGATTTAAAAAACAGGAAAAAGCCAATAAGGCCGGCGGCGATTAAGAGTACTGTCATCATAATATATGTTTTAATGGTTTGATAAGGCAACTGCTAAGGCTACTGCAGCAAAGAATAACGTAAAAGATGCTATTATAGCTAACACATGCATTGCAGCAGCTTTTGTATTACTATGTTTCATATTAATGTTGTTGCGTTATAAAATGACAGAGCAACCCGCCTGTTATTATACCTGCAAAAACCAGCACAAGTATGTTGTACACTATTCTTGAACTATGTGGGGCTTTTTTCATTTGAAAATTATTTTGTGTTATTATGTTATGCCATGACCATTGTCAGGTATTTGTGTGATTGTGGCCGGTGCTTCCTGGTAATTTCAAATGATATGCCTTAACAGAGTCGTTACAATCAAATGATTGATTTCCATATTATTGTATTTCCAAAAATCCCCGATTTTTATTTTGGAACAACAAAAAAGCCTTCCATTTTGGAAGGCTGTATTTTCATTTTGAAAAAATCGGGTCAGGCCAGTTTGTATTCTTCAATTTTACGGTAAAGAGTAGTAAGGCCGATGTTAAGCAATCTTGCCGCTTCTGTTTTATTGCCACCGGTATGGTTTAATACCCTTTGAATATGCAACTTTTCAACACTTGCAAGTGAGAATGCTGATAATTGCCCTGCTTGCTGCTCACCGGTAATAACCTGCTCACGAAATTCGGCAGGCAGGCTCTCAACGGTAAGTTCTTCTGTATCTTCCAATATTACAGCCCGCTCCATAATATTTTTTAACTCGCGTATATTCCCTTTCCATATATGCTGTTGAAGCGCGGTAATAAATGGTGCAGTAACCCGTTTTATTTTTTTATTACTCTTACCGGCAAATATGCCCGCAAAAAATTCGGCTAATTGCGGAATATCGGTCACCCGTTCCTGTAATGAAGGAAGCTTTATGCTGAATACATCCAGCCGGTAAAACAAATCTTCCCTGAAACGCCCTGCAGTTATTTCCTGCTGCAGGTTTCGGTTGGTAGCTGCAACAATGCGTACGTCCACATTAACCGCTTTGGTGTCGCCCACTTTAATAAACTCTTTTGTTTCAAGCACGCGCAGCAATTTGGCCTGCAGGTCAACGTTCATTTCGCCTATTTCATCTAAAAAAAGGGTGCCCTTGTCGGCCTCTTCAATCAATCCTTTTTTATCTTTTAAGGCACCGGTAAATGCCCCAGCCTTATGCCCAAAAATTTCACTTTCCAGCAAGTCTTTCCCAAAAGCACTGCAGTTAATAGCAAGAAAATTATTGTTTTTGCGCCTGCTGTTGTAGTGAATTGCCTGGGCAAACACTTCTTTGCCTGTACCGGTCTCACCGGTTAGCAGTACCGTGGCATCGGTAGCGGCAACTTTTTTGGCCAATCCTATAGCTTCTTTTATTGCTGGGGAACTGCCTAAAACCTGTTCAAAAGAATACCGCTTGTCTAATTTCTGTTCAAGTTCGCTAACCCTTTTTTGCAGGCTCACTTTTTCAGCAGCCCTCGCCAGCAGCGGCAGTATTTTATCGTTATCATCTCCTTTGGTAATATAATCAAATGCACCGTTCTTCATTGCCTGTACGCCATCTGCTATATTGCCGTGTGCAGTAAGCATTATTACTTCACAACCGGGATAGCGTTGTTTTATGTCACGGCATAAAGCCACGCCGTTGGCATCGGGCAGTTTTACGTCGCAAATCACCACATCAATGCCTGTACGTTCCAGTTTCTTCCAGGCGTTGGCGGCGTCCTGCGCCTGTACAACTTCGTATCCTTCAAGGCCAATAATCCGGCTTAATAAAGCCCGTATTTTTTCTTCGTCATCTACCAGTAGTACTGTCGTCATTCCCGCTAAACTTTTAGGCCGCCAAGAGGGGCGTAGAATAAAAGATGCACCATACAACGGTGCGAAGATAATATTAGCTTGCGGTAAAAATTAATTGGGCGTGAGTAGTAAATAAAACAGCGCCGGTTATTAACGGCGCTAAAAAAAGCATTACAAATTTTTGCAATAACGAAAAGTGCAATACATAGCTGGCTTATTATTCCGGCAGCCTTATCTCTACACGCCTGTTGCGGGCCCTGCCTTCAGGCGTATTATTATCGGCAACCGGCTGCGAAGCGCCATAGCCTTTTGCAACAAGCCTTGTTTGCTGTATGCCGTGCTGCACAAGGTATTGCACCACACTGCTTGCCCGGCCCAGGCTTAACTTGTTATTGGTTGCGGCGCTGCCCACGTTATCTGTATGCCCGCTTATCTCCAGATGTATGGTTGGGTTATCCAGCATAAATTTCACCAGTTTATCAAGGTCGCCGGATGCAGCGGTATTTAAACCTGCTTTGCCGGTTTCAAAATATATTTTATTCATCACCATGGCAACGCCGCGTTTTACTTCATCTATCTCTAATTGCAGTTTTACATATAAGGTAGTGCTGCGGTTAAGCCCCCTGGTGCTTACGTTTTCTATGTTGGATATATACCCGGCCTTTTTACCGGCAACCTTAAAATCACTCCCTGCTTCCAGTTGCAGGTAAAATGAGCCATCATCGCTGCTGGTTGAAGTTTCTGCTGTTGTGCCTGCAGTATTATTTTGTACGGTTACGGTAGCATCACCTACCGGCTTGCTGTCCGTTTTGCTTAGGGCATACCCGGCCAGTGTAAAACGCGGGTCGTTATGGGTAAGTGCTGCAGTAACCACGGCGTCGGCAATGTTGAAATTGTCCTGTGCAAGGGAAGTTGTGGTAGTATGTATATTATTAAGTACGCCGGTAACGGTATAGCCGCTTGCCCGTATATTGCTGAATAATGCAACCCCTGAAGCCTTTGTAATGCCTGTTAATACACTGCCATCAGTGCCGTTAATGGTAACAACAACACCCTGCAGGGGCTGCCCCGTTTCTTCGTCGTGCACGGTTACTGATATATTCTTGATAATTGGTTTTGGCGGCCCGGCGGCTACTGTATCTTTTTTTAGCATGGGTGCGGGTACTGGCGGGGGTGGCACAGGCGCAGGTGTTTTAGCTTTCTTTTTTAAAAGGGAAGTGGCAATACCTGCCTGGTAAAAAAAACAGGGGTTATCTGCTTTTGTAAAAGGCACGCGGTACTGCGCCTGTATGTTTACAATAGCGGCATTAAAAACATTAAACTGTACACCAGCGCCAAGGGGCGCATAAAAGCCGCTGCCGTTTTGTATATATGCACCAACACCTCCTTCAATAAAAGGCCGCACATAATATTTGTCGCTGAAAGGTTTAATGTTTAACAGGGCGTCTGCGGTGTACAATGCATAGTTGTTGTTATTGGTTGATGGCAAATTAAAAGCATCAATACCGCTGGTATAGTTTAATGAAAAAGCAAAATCAATATGCTTTGTAAGCCCTTTTAAAAAATCAATACCAAAGCCTGTCATCATTTGCGGCGGTTTGCTCCACAGTTTGTTTCTCAGCACATTACCCAATGAAGTTGTTTTTATTTGCTCCGCTGTTCTGAAATCGGTTAATGCGTAATGAATGCCCAGCGTGGCCGGCTTTATATATTGCTGCCCGCGTACTGTGGCAAACAGGCATAATAAATACATAAAGGATAATGCTTTCATACTTTCATTTTATTCCTGTACAAGAAAAAGTAATGAGGTTCTACTGTTTCCTGCTGTCCAGTATTTCTTTTGCCGATTTTATTTCAAACCAAAATGGCTCGCTTCGCCCGTCACCCGCACCATTGTTAAAACCATAACCCCCTTCATATAGTGTTTGCACTGTCCATATAAATTTCCTGTTTGCTGCACTGTCGGCCATATATAATTGTGGCTGCCATATATATTGGGTTGTACCGGTAACCTGTTTATTAAGCAATGGCTGGTTACTGCGCAGGGCTTGCACTGGTGTTTGCCCCGGTTGTATTTCAAACACCTGCAGCATGTAGCTGATACGCTCTTGCGACGGGGCAGGAGCCAGCGGTGTCCACCGGAAGGTAATGGCCACTCTTGCCTGCTCTGCAGCCAGCACTGCCTCGTTTTGCGGCAGCATAAGTACCGGTAACTGGTAACTGAGCAGGGTAAAAGGCCTTGTGGTTTCTTCTGATACAGGCGCCAGCGTTTGTGCATCAAGCAACTGCAGCGATAGCTGGTAACTGCCTGCCGGCATACGGCCCGTCGTATTTAACGCCTTCAGTGCACTGCCTGTAAAATGTATTGTCTGCAATAACACAACATCCCTGCTCTGCAGTACGGTAGTGCCTGCCGTAATTACCCTGTTGGGTAAAAAATTAAGATCACTGGTGCCAATTACGTTTCCTGTGCCATCTTTAAATGTAGCCTTGATTTTTATGGTGAGGCTGCCGCCTGCCGCACCGCCCTGGAACATGATGATGTAATTTAATATTTCGGGATGGTTTGCCCAGGTAGCCAATAACGATGTGGGCCTTGCGGCAAGCTGTAGTTGCGTTTTAACCTGTGCCTGTAGTGCCTGCAATGGCAGAACTGCCATTATTAGTACAAGGCAAAGGGTTGTGTTACTTTTTTTCAACGTTTGTACAAAATATTTATATAAGCCTGCAATAGTCATGTTTGTAAATTATTTAAAGCGATACATTAAAGATGTTTTAAGCGTGCTTTCAATGTATCGTGCGTATGGCGGTATAAATGCGGCACTGTATTTAAACAGGTTGCCGGTAGCAGAAAGGTTCCACGTTAATTTTTTAGTAATGTTCCAGTCGGCGCCTGCGGTGCAAATAACGTTGTTGCCTTCGCTGCTGCCGTTCACCTCGTTATAAGTGTACATTACCTGCCCTTTTAGTATGAACTTTCTTTTTGCCATAGGCACGTTTATATTTCCGGTTGCAGAGTATAATGCTGTAACCAGGTAATTGGGTAATACCAGCGGCACTTTGTTATGAAAATACATAAGGGTAAAATCCATGGTGTACTGCTTTGAAAAAAATGTAGGCACATAAGTAAGCACTGCTGTGTGGGTTGTGTTATTGGTTATGGCAAAAGGTGGAAAATTCTGCTGCTCTTCGTATTTACTGAAGGTATAAGTGACTGTTATAAGGTTAAGCATTTTACTGGTTGACCAGTTGAACGAAGGGTTTATGCTGATGTCATTTGACACATTGCGCAACCCGCCTATGCCGCTTGTTTGAAAACCAAAATTGTTGTAATTGGCGTTTATATTAAAGTGGCTGCTGAACTGTACAAACCAGTTAATATTGGCAATAAATTGTTTTGATTTAAGGGTATTGCTGCTAAGATTGTTTACGCGCTGTCCCGCACTTGCTGTAATATTCATGTTGTTTTGCAGGGCGCTTATACGTGTGTTAAGTGTATAATCCAACCTGTCTGGCTGCATAAATGGGTAACCTGCTGTTTGAAAGCCTGCGCCTATGTATTTTGAAGTGAAGCCAATATCTAAATTTTTGCTTTTACGGCCAAAGCTGGCCTGTATGGCATTATCGGCTTTAGTGGTGGTGCGGGCAGTTATAAACGGCTCAAGCCCTTTTGCACCTAAGGAAGAGGCTGGTTGTGTTTCATCAAGGGTATATATGCTGTGGGCAAACTCAGTATTAAAATAATAGTCTTTTGCTATTACTGTTTTTATTACAAAACTGGCAGTAAAACCTTCCTGCGGCAGTATGCCTGATATAGCCGTCGGTGCGGGGTTTACGCTGTTTATAATGTCTTTGCCTTTGGTAAAATTCAGGCTTAGGGAATACTTGCCTTCTTCCTCCATACCAAGCTGTGCCATCCAGTTATTTCGCTGGTAAGCACCAATTACCGGCGGCGTTGCCGAAGCATCATAGCTTATAGGGCGCTGGCTGGTACCATTAAAAAACTTAATGCGGAACTTACCGGGCGTTAAGGCAAACCCGTATCCAAACAGGCCAATATCGCCGGTGCTAAAATCGCTGTAATTAAGGTATTGCGTGCCCAGCAGCGCTTGTGCCCATTTATATTTGGGGGCTATGCCTATATTGTTAAGCGGGTTAGTTAAAAACTGCCACAGGGTTTGTTTGCCAGCACCTGCGCTGCCATAGCCACCAAGGGATGGGGGCGTTGCAAAATTGGTTTGGGTTGGCGTAAAATTTATGTTTACGGGCAGGGTTACACCGCCAAAATTAAATGTAGGGTTAAACATATAGCGTACAAGGTTCCATGGCCTGCGGGGCGTATAATAATTGCCCGCGGGGTTAAGGTCTAACCCGTACATCTCATAACTTATACCCATAGTGCCCGAAACATTTAACGATGGCCTGGGCAAAACTTTGCTGCTGCTGTCGGCCGTTTGTGCTTTTACAGGCATATAGCAGCAGGTTACAGCAGCAGGCAGCATAGCCTTCAGGCAAAGTTTTGCAAGGGATACTATTTTTTTTGTAACTGGCATTATTGGTTTCTCAAAGGGTTATTTATTTCTTTTAAACAGTTCTTCAAATGTTTGTGTATTGGTTTTATTGCCGGGCTGCGTGCTGTTAAGGTTTTGCAGTGTAGCACGGTCTTTTGCCTTCTCATCTGTCCAGTGGTTGTCTGCGCCTTTTTTGGGTATCGTTGCTGAAAAGCAAACTGTTTTTTCGCAAATGTTGCAGTTGGCATCTTTTATCCTCACTTTAAAACAGAAGAATACGGTACCAGAGCAGCAGTCAAGATTAACTATATCGGGCGCTACAAAATTCAGTGCAATAAGGCCGTTAAAATTCCATCCGCCGCTTAAGTTTATGGGATTTGTGCCAGACCATGTTAAGGAGTTGTTTGGGGGATTTATGGCTGTTTGCAACTGTAATGATACCGGCCCGCCAACAGGTAACGTATTAAAATTGTAGTATGTTCCACCTGAATAACCAACAAAAGGCTGAATATGCCCAAACAGGTTGCCCAAATTTGCCGGCCGGCAACTGGCGTTGTTATACACCGCATGGTAATCAATAAGCGAAATTTCAATTTCCTGTATGGGTATGGGGCTGTTGGTGGTTATTAAAAAAGCAGGAACAATTCCACCATTTATGTTTGAAATGCCGGTACTAACATTTACGCCCTCTATATTACAGCATAGGCTGCTTACCACACAGGCAGGGCCATTCTCGTCAGAAATTGTTTCGGTAACTGCATCTGCTGG
>DASZUX010000630.1:0-4011 GCA_035547455.1 Chitinophagaceae bacterium | reverse complement strand
AATTTCAATGGCGCTAAAGGCAAAGGCGGCATGGCTACAACAGGTACAGGCGCCGGGCCTTCGAGAGAATTGGGCCAGACGTGGAAGGTTAGCCCCAGCGTGGTTATAAAAAAACATACTACGTATACCATTGCGGAAATTGACAGCAGTGGCAGCATACAGCATATATGGATGACCCCTACCGGCAACTGGCGTTTTGAAATATTAAGAATGTACTGGGATGATGAGACCACGCCAAGTGTTGAAGTGCCCGTAGGCGACTTTTTTTGCATGGGCTGGGGCCAATACGCCCAGGTAAACAGCCTGCCTGTTGTTGTAAACCCAGGCAGTGCCTTTAATAGCTACTGGCCTATGCCTTTCAGAAAAAAATGCAGGATTACACTGGAAAATATTGCTGATGAAGACATGGTACTTTATTACCAGGTTGATTATTTACTTACAGACATACCCGCAGATGCGGCTTATTTTCATGCACAATACCGCAGGGTAAACCCGCTGCCTTACAAACATGATTACACCCTGGTAGACAGTATTACCGGCAAAGGACAATATGTAGGCACATATATTGCTTTTGGCGCTTATGATAATGGATGGTGGGGTGAAGGGGAAATAAAATTTTTTATGGATGGAGATACAAAATTCCCTACAATATGCGGTACCGGCACAGAAGATTACTTTTGCGGATCGTATGATTTTGATTCAAGGCAAAAAAGAGACAACGGTGACATGGGTAGTGAATACACCGTCTTCTCGGGACCTTATACGGGTGTTCCGCAGGTTATTAAAGGCGATGGTCATTATAATGTAATGCAAAGGTTTGGTATGTATCGGTGGCATCTTACAGATCCTATACGTTTTAACAGCGGGCTTAAAGTAACCATACAGGATATTGGTTGGCATCTTGACGGTCGTTACCTGCCCCGGCAGGATGATATAGCTTCAGTATCTTATTGGTATCAAACTGAGCCGCATAATCCTTTTCCGCCCCTACCGTCAAAAGACGCATTGGAGGTAAGGTAAGTTTCTGAAAATAAGCTAATGCGCAAAGCACAAAAATTGGCTTTGCGCATTATAATCATACCTTTTCATGGTCATTTTTCTGCAATTCTTCCCAATATTCGGCTGCTCTCCGGGTATGTGGTATAACTATTGTGCCGCCAACAATATTAGCTATCGCAAAAACCTCGTACATTGCTTCGGTTGTTATACCAAGTTCGTGGCATTTGCCCAGGTGGTACTTAATGCAATCATCACAGCGCAATACCATACTTGCCACAAGGCCAAGCATTTCTTTTGTCTTTTTATCCAGTGCACCGTCTTCATAAGTATTGGTATCAAGGTTCCAAAGGCGTTTTAATACCAGGTTATTTTTTCCCAGGATCACATCATTCATCCGCGTGCGATAGTTATTAAATTCTTGTATAAGGCTGCTCATATTATATAAATTTCACTCAAAAATATGCTATCGGGCAGTAAACTTTTGGCAATTCAATCACATTATGATAATGCCGAATTTACCAAATTCAAACAATTTTTAGTCATCATTTGTCTAACTTGCACCTCCAAACACAACAAAATACTGTACAATGTCAGAGCAACTTTATGATTTTGGAATGATTGGATTAGGCGTAATGGGCAGGAACCTGTTGCTGAATATGGCCGACCATGGTTTCCCGGTAATTGGGTTTGACCTTGATGCTGCTAAAGGCGCTTCACTTGAAGCTGCAGCCACACAGGGCACTGTAGTAAAGGGGGTGGATACCCTGGCCGGCATGATTAGCCAAATGAAAACGCCCCGTAAAATAATGATGCTTGTGCCTGCCGGCAAACCGGTTGACAGTGTGATAGAAAGCCTGTTACCGCTGCTGGATAAGAACGATATAGTTATTGACGGTGGCAACAGCCATTATACTGACACATTAAGACGTGTAAAATACCTTGAGCCTCACGGCGTTCATTTTATGGGCATGGGCGTAAGCGGTGGCGAACATGGCGCCCGCACCGGGCCAAGCATTATGCCCGGTGGCGACCTTGAAGCATGGCATAATGCACAACCTTTATTAGAAGCCGTTGCTGCTAAGGTGACCGGGGAACCATGTGTTGCCTATATGGGTAAAGATGCGGCAGGGCATTATGTTAAAATGGTACATAACGGCATAGAATATGCCATTATGCAATTGATAAGCGAGGTATATGATTTGCTGAAGAGAGGATTAGGCCTTAGCAATGACGAATTGCATGATGTGTTTAAGGCATGGAACAAAGGCGAAATGAAAAGCTACCTTGTAGAAATTACCCGCGATGTTTTTGCGCAAACAGATGATGTAACGGGTAACAGGCTGGTGGACATGATTTTAGATAGGGCGGGCAGCAAGGGTACCGGTAAGTGGACAAGCCAGGATGCAATGGATTTACCCGTATCAATACCAACTATTGATATGGCAGTAGCTATGCGCGACCTCTCATCATACAAAGACGACAGGGTAGCTGCATTCCGGGTGTATAAAAACACCGCTAAAGCCATTACTACCAATAAGAAAGAAATAATACAGCAAGCCCACGATGCTTTATACTTTGCTACACTTATTTGCTATGCCCAGGGCCTGTCTATGTTGTACAAGGCTTCGCAGGAACTGCAGATGGATATACCCCTTGCTAACGTTGTAAAAATATGGCGCGGAGGATGCATTATACGTTCGGTATTGCTGGAAGATTTTTATAAAGCATACTCCGGCAATAACACATTGTCAAATATTTTGCTTGATCCCGGTGTTGCTGCTCTGGCACAAAAAAAAGAAGGGAATGCAAGAAAGTTTGCTGCTCTGGCAATTGAAAGTCGCCTTGCGGCAGGCGGACTAGCGAGTGCACTTGCTTATTTTGATGCTTTTACAACTGAAAAAATGCCTGTGAATTTAATACAGGCGCAACGCGATTATTTTGGGGCACATACTTACGAACGCATTGATAAGCCAGGAAAGTTCCATACAGAGTGGAAAAGCGAGGGCACAGAATAAAAAAATCGTCCTGCCGGTAGTAAGCATACGTTAAAGAGAAAAACAAAAAAATTAAAGATGAAGAATTAAAGCGATGCAGCATAAGGTCTCCAGGCTCAATAATTCATCTTTATTATTACAGAATAAACCATTTATGAGCAACAAAACAAACCACAAACGTCCGCCGTCAACTATAGTTTTTATTTTTGGGGGCAGTGGCGATCTTAACCAGCGAAAACTTACACCTGCATTATATAATTTATTTTTAGATGAATGGATGCCGGAAAAATTTGCTATAGCGGGTATTGGGCGTACAGATTACAGTGACGAAAAATACCGCGAACATCTTTTCCAGGGCATACAGGAGTTTAGCCGCCGCCGTGGTGAACAAAATGGGCACTGGAAAGAATTCTCGCAGAACGTTAGTTACATAAGGATGGATGCTGATAATACTGATGCTTATTCAAATATTACCGATTTTGTAAAAAAGTGTGAAGATGCCTGGCAAGAGCATGCAAATGTATTGTTTTACCTGGCTGTAGCACCGCAACTTGTGCCTGACATTGCAAAAAGGCTTGGCAGTTTAAACCTGTGCAAAGACAAAAATTGCACACGGATAATTGTTGAAAAACCATTTGGTCATGATCTTGAAAGTGCGCATGAGCTAAACGAACTGCTTACCAGCATGTTTAAAGAAGAACAGATATACCGTATAGATCATTACCTGGGTAAGGAAACAGTTCAAAATATTTTGGCGCTGCGCTTTGCCAACATATTGTTCGAACCTATCTGGAACCGGAATTATATTGAACACGTGCAAATAACCAATGCGGAAACTGTAGGGGTTGAAGACCGTGGCGGGTATTATGAACAATCCGGTGCATTGCGCGATATGGTGCAAAACCATATTCTGCAGTTGGTATGTATGGTTGCCATGGAGGCACCCGTAAATTTTGCCGCTGACGAAATACGCAACAAGAAAGTAGATGTACTTAATGCAATACGTAAAATAAACCGT
>DASZUX010000629.1:0-3560 GCA_035547455.1 Chitinophagaceae bacterium | reverse complement strand
AATGAAGACAGCCCCTTCCCTTGCACCGTCTTCAGGGTGCTTAAGGCAGCACTCCCACTCCATTACGGCCCAGCCTTTATAATCATAGGCGGCCAGTTTGCTGAAGATAGATTTAAAGTCAACCTGCCCATCGCCCAGGGAGCGGAAACGTCCCGCGCGGTCAATCCAGTTTTGGTAACCACCGTAAACGCCCTGCTTGCCGGTAGGGTTAAACTCAGCATCTTTTACGTGAAACATCTTTATGCGTTCATGGTAATTATCTATATATTCAAGATAGTTAAGGCACTGCAGTACAAAGTGAGAGGGGTCAAATAACAGGCATGCCCTCGGGTGGTTGTTTACTTTCTCAAGAAACATCTCGTATGTAATACCGTCGTGCAAGTCTTCACCCGGGTGAATTTCGTAGCATACATCTACACCACATTCATCAAAGGCGTTTAATATGGGCGTCCAGCGTTTTGCCAGCTCTGTAAAGCCGGTTTCTACCAGTCCCGCTGGCCGCTGCGGCCAGGGGTAAACTGTATGCCATAATAATGCGCCGCTGAAAGTAGCGTGTGCATTTAAGCCCAGGTTTTGCGATGCTTTTGCTGCGTATTTTAATTGCTGTACAGCCCATTCGGTTCTTGCCTTGCTGTTGCCATGCACTGCTGCCGGGGCAAAGCCGTCAAACAGCACATCGTATGCCGGGTGTACAGCCACCAACTGCCCCTGCAGGTGGGTTGAGAGTTCAGTTACCTGTAAACCAGCTCCTTCTACTATGCCCTTTATTTCGTCGGCGTAGGTCTTGCTTTCTGCGGCTTTTTGCAGGTCAATACAACGGGCGTCCCACGTGGGTATTTGTACCCCGGCAAAGCCAATGCTTTTTGCCCATTCGCAAATGCTTTGCAATGTATTAAACGGGGCTTCGTCTCCCATAAACTGGGCTAAAAATATGCCCGGCCCTTTTAATGTCGTCATATATTATGTTTAAACCCCTCCGCTAAAGGGGTGTTTTGAACATTAATTAAATGTTTCTTATTCGTTTCAACAATAAGCATATTATCTTACAAGAATATGTGTTCCTTTATACCTTAGTAATAAAGGTTCTATACTGTATGCTCTGTCCATTTTTTATCGCTGTGTGCAGAGGCTACTACGTTATCAATAAACGCCATACCCCTTACACCCTCATCCACTTTTGGATAATCCATCATTTCAGCAGTCGGTTCCGCACCGGATAATTTTGATGAAAGAGTTAGCGCAAAATTGCGGTAGATATTACCGAAGGCTTCCAGGTAACCTTCGGGGTGACCACCCGGTGTGCGGCAATTGTGTGTAGCAAAAGTTGATAACCTGTCGCCGTAGTTACCACCGGCACGTAATATTTGCGCTGGCTGGTCAAGCCACTTAACTAATAATGTGTTAGGTTCCTGCTGCGCCCATTCAATACCGCCCTTTTCACCATATATCCTTATTTTAAGAGCGTTTTCCTCACCGGCAGCTACCTGGCTGGCCATCAGCACCCCGGCAGCGCCGTTTTCAAATTTCAGCAGCACATTGCCGTCGTCATCCAATGCCCTGCCTTCTACCATTACATTAAGGTCGGCACACAGGTGGGTTATTTTTAGCCCGGTAATGTATTCTGCCAGGTGTGCTGCGTGCGTGCCTATATCGCCCATGCAGCCGCTTTTACCGCTTTTTTTAGGGTCTGTTCTCCAGGCGGCCTGCGCATTGCCTTCACGTTCACTTAACTTACTAAGCCAGCCCTGGGGATACTCCACCCAAACTTTACGTATTTTACCAAACGCGCCGGCTTTTACCATTTGCTTTGCCTGCTTCACCATAGGGTAGCCGCTGTATGTATGGGTAAGGCACAGCAGCAGCCCTGTTTCTTCCACCTTTTGCTGCAGTTGTTTTGCCTCGTCAATGGTAAACGTAATAGGTTTTTCAATCACCACGTTAAATCCGTGGTCAAGCGCCATCATAGCCGGGGCAAAATGCGCAAAATTGGGTGTTACAATGGTTACAAAGTCAATACGTTTGTCTGCAGGCAGTTCACTTTCCTTTTTTATCATTTCGTCATAAGTCAGGTATGTCCTGTCTTCGGGCAGGAACAACGACTTGCCTGAATCAACCGCAACAGCAGGGTTAATACTAAGCGCACCGCAACTAAGTTCTATCAGGCCGTCCATGTTGGCAGCAATACGGTGAATGGCTCCTATGAAGGCATCTTTACCACCGCCTATCATACCCATTCTTAATTTTCTGTTTAGCATTTGGTTAATTTTTTTATAAGTAAAGCGGAATTAAAAGTAAAATATTTTACATTTACTTCCTACAAACATTAAAATTATCTAACGGTTAAGTAGTGTGTTTGCAAAAAAACTAATTGCTGTTTGTATGGTGCAGAAATAGCCATGAGCTTTTGCCCGGCTATGTTGTACCGGTTGACCTTTTGAAAAACGCCGGCTGATATAACAAAAATGTTAAATAAAATACGCCCGCGTTTATTCTGTTATTTGTACGCAATGAAAGAGTTAAAAAGGAAAAAAATTTTTGTTGTCATTTTTACATTTAATACTTTAACCGAAAATTTCTAACGATTATGCCAGCATCAACGTCCATCAACCGTAACCAACTGTTTCTTGCCAGCCGCATAGCCTTAATATTTACCGCTATGACGTTTGCTTTCCGTGCATCGCTGGAAGGTATATGGGGAACAGAGTTTGTAACCGACGCTACAAAAGTGAAGGAAACAATCGGATGGGTTTTTAGCCCCGCGTTCTGGGGTTTTACACTTGCCATGGTATTTGGAGGCCCGCTTGCCGATGTGATAGGCATGAAGAGGTTGCTGGGTTTTGCCTTTGTCGGTCATGTTGCGGGTGTTATTATTTATCTTATTGCAAAAGACACTACCATGCTTTTTATTGGTACTGTTTGTATAGGTGTTGGAAATGGTATGGTTGAAGCTGCCTGCAATCCTTTAACTGTAACACTTTATCCTGAAAATAAAACCACCATGCTAAGCCGTTTTCACATGTGGTTTCCTGGCGGCATTGTAATTGGTGGCTTGTTATCGTACCTGATGATTGACACACTTCATCTTGATTGGCGATATTTGATTGCTACATTATTTATACCTGCGGCCATATATGGCTTCCTGTTTATAAAGCTCAAATTTCCACAAACAGAAAGAGTTACATCCGGTGTAAGCACAGGCAAAATGTTTACCTCTTGTTTAAAACCGCTGTTTATTGTAATGCTGCTGTGTATGTTTATGACAGGCGCTACGGAACTGGGTACTAATACATGGATAAACGCATTGCTTTCTGGCGCCAACGTATCGGGTATTCTTGTTTTGGTGTTTATTAATGGCCTTATGGCCGTAGGCAGATCATTTGCCGGGCCCGTTGTACACAGGCTTAATCCTAATGGCATGCTTATCATTTCTTCCCTTCTTGCCGGTGTCGGCCTTCTGCTAATGAGCCAGGCATCCGGTTATTGGGCCTTTGGTGCAGCATTTGTTTTCGCTGCAGGTGTTTGTTTTTACTGGCCTACAATGCTGGGCTTTGTATCAGAAT
>DASZUX010000628.1:0-5351 GCA_035547455.1 Chitinophagaceae bacterium | reverse complement strand
CTGCAAACGCAATACCCAAATCCCGGAAAACCTCGTAGGTTATCTGCCACTCGCCATCCCATTTTACGGTGTAGTTATCTTCCATTTCAGGCTGTTTCGTATATTCTTCCTGCAGGTTGTAACCGGCAGGCATTTTTATATTTTTAAGGCTGTCCGAAACTTTTGATATGGCATAAAAAGGACTTTCGAGCTTGCCGGCCATATCTGCCATTACATACACCACTTCTTTTTGGTTTTTGCGGTATATACTTTTTTGCCGTATTTGCCTGGTTACACTTACCACATCGCGCAGCGGCACCGCATTATTCTGCAGGCCCACCACCTTGAGATTAAGCACCTCGTCGAGGTTTGTTTTGTCCGTATCGCTCAACTGGAGGCGTATTGGAGTTTGCTGGTACGATGCCGGCTGGTAGATATTGCCTGTTTGCATACCTGACAAGGCTGCATTAACCGTTGCAGTTATTTGTGCCAGCGCAATACCATAACGCATTGCTTTTTCCTTATCAACTTCCACGTGGTATTCAGGCTGGTCATCTTCTACAGTCCAGTCAATATCCACCACATCTGCAGTCCTTGCAAAAAGTTGTTTTACCTGCGCGGCAGTTGCCACCTGGCCGTTATAATCAGGACCATACACTTCCGCCACCAGCGTTGAGAGCACCGGCGGGCCTGGCGGCACTTCCACTATTTTGGCATTTGCATTATATTTTTTTGCGATAGCCTGTATTGGCTCACGCATTGCCTTTGCAATATCGTGGCTTTGCTTGCTTCGGTCTTTCTTATCAACAAGGTTTACCTGTATATCAGCTACATTATCACCCCTGCGCAAATCGTAGTGCCGTACAAGTCCATTAAAGCTTATAGGCGCCGATGTACCGATATATTCCTGGTAGTTTACCACCATTGCCTGCTGTGCAACATAGGTGGCAATATCATTAGCTGCAGCCTGTGTTTTTTCAAGCGGGGTACCTTCGGGCATATCAATCACTACCTGGAACTCGTTTTTATTATCAAAGGGCAGCATTTTTACAGCCACTGTTTTGGTATAAAACATTACCAGAGAGCCTAACAAAATAACCACCGTGCCGAATATAAACAGGTAACGTTTCCATCTTGTTTCAAGCAATGGATGTATGAATGATTTGTACACCTTGTACACCGGCAATTCTTCCAGCACCAGGGGCTTGCTTTCTTTATGGGCAATACCGCGCTTTTCTTTTTCCCTAAGGAAGATATAGCCGAGGTACGGGGTTAACGTAAGTGCCACAATTAACGAAAGCATCATGGCTATTGATGCGCCTATCGGCATAGGACTCATATACGGCCCCATAAGGCCTGATACAAAAGCCATGGGTAAAACAGCGGCAATTACCGTAAACGTAGCCAGTATGGTAGGATTGCCAACCTCGTTAATGGCATAGATGGCTGCCTGTAATGGCGGCATGCGCCGCATTTTAAAATGGCGGTGCATATTTTCGGCAATAATAATGCTGTCATCCACCACTATACCGGTAATAAATACCAGTGCAAACAGGGTTATACGGTTTAACGTGTAATGCATAAAGTAATAACTGAATAACGTTAACGCAAACGTTACCGGCACTGAAAGAAACACTACCAGCCCGCCACGCCAGCCCATGGCCAGCATTACAAAAAGCGTAACTACCACGATGGCTATAAAAAGGTGTAATAAAAGTTCGCTCACCTTATCAGAAGCAGTTTCACCATAATTGCGGGTAATGGTAAGCTGCACATCATTGGGAATAAGGTCTTTTTTAAGATGCTCAACTTTGCTTAGTATCTGTTCACTCAGCTTCATGGCATCTGCACCCTTCTTTTTAGCTACTGCAAGGGTAACAGCCGGGTAGTTTGAGGCGTATTTTTTGGCAGCAGTATCGGCTTTTCCATAACCAAACAAAACATAGTGCTGCGGTGTTTGGGGGGCATCTTCTATTTTCGCTACTTGCTTAAGATACACCGGCTGCTGCTGGTTAACCCCTACTACAATGGCGGCAACATCATCCGCGCTGGTTAAAAAATTTCCGGTTTCTACTGAATATGCAGTATCCTGCTGCAGCAGTGTACCTGCCTGCAGCTGGTTGTTGCTACCCTGCAGGGCTTTACTTATGCTTAAAAAGTCAACATGGTTTTCTGCCATCTTATCTTTATCAGGCACCACTTTAATTTCCCTGCTGCGCCCGCCAAGAATATTTATATCCGCAACATCATTAATCTTCTTTATTTCATTAGTAAGCTCCTGGCCCATTTGGCGCAGCCTGTAGTCGTCGTAATGCTCACTCCACAAGGTCAGGGCAAGTACGGGCACATCATCAATGGAACGCGTTTTAACCAGGGGCATGGTTACACCCTGCGGCATGCGGTCCATATTTTTCATCAGTTCGCTGTATAGTTTTACCAGCGAACGTTCAATATCTTCCCCTACATAAAACTGCACTATCAGCATCACTTGCCCCTTCATTGATGTAGAATATACATATTCCACCCCTTTTATGTTG
Source organism: Chitinophagaceae bacterium (assembly GCA_035547455.1). Classification (GTDB taxonomy): domain Bacteria; phylum Bacteroidota; class Bacteroidia; order Chitinophagales; family Chitinophagaceae; genus JABDFW01. Next base: position 2,835 of record DASZUX010000628.1, on the reverse strand, counting down.
GAGATAATCTTCTCCATGGGCGCTGCCACTTTTGTTTCCACGTCTTTTGGCTCCGCACCGGGATAACCAATAAATATATCGGCCATAGGCACTTGTATCTGCGGCTCCTCCTCCCGTGGTATAAGCATTGTGCTATAGCCGCCGATAAGCAAAAAAGCTATCATGAGCAGTATGGTTAATTTAGACTGCAGAAAAGCTTTTGCTATATTGCCTGAAAATCCTTTTTCCATGCCTGTATTTTTAAATGTTTATGCTGCCAGGTAAAATGTTATTTGCTTATTGCCACACGTACACCATTATATAATTTTCCACCGGCATGTACAATAAATGGTTCATTTTTGTCAAGCCCGGCAAGTACTTCTACATTACTGCCATAGGTTTTGCCAAGACGCAGCCACCGCAGCACGGCCCTGTTGTCCTGTCCTATAGTATAAATGCCTGCCAGTTCATCTTTATACACAATGCTGCCAGCAGGCACCATTATAGCAGGCGATATTGCTGCTACCGGCGCCACTTTACCTGCAGGAATAGACACGTTTACATACATGCCTGCATACAGGCCCTTTTGCGCCGCAGCGGGTATGCTTATTTTAACTATGTACTGGCCCCCGGTTAACTGGGATGAAGTGCTTATTTCAGTTACTTTACCGGTAACAGCAGCGTTGATTGATTTAACCTGTATAGTTGCATCAGCGCCCTGCTGCACCCCGGCAATTTCAGTTTCAGGTATAGAAGCGCTCACCTGCAAATTGCCGCTGCCTTCCAGTACAAGCACAGGCAGTCCGGGGCTTGCCATATTACCTGCATCCAGCATTTTTTGGGTGATGACACCGCTGAACGGCGCTGTTACATTGGTGTATGACAATTGCGCAGATACCTCGTTACGCATTTGCTTCGCTGCCTCTGCCCCTGCTTTTGCTTCATTAAACTGCAGGGTAACATTATCAAGTTCTTTTGCAGAGGCGCTCTGTTGCTTAAACAAAACAGTAAACCTGTCATAGTCCTTTTGGGCGCTTGCCAAAGCAGCTTCCGCCTGTGCTACAGCAGCATCTGCCTGCGCACGTTTAGCAAGTATATCGGTACTGTTAATTGTAAACAGCAATTGACCCTGCTTAACATTGTCACCGGTTTTAACATACACTTTGGTAATGTACCCCATCATACGGGTACTTATGCTTGCAGTTTGTGATGCTTCTACCTGGCCACTGGCAGTAATATCGCGGCCAATAACATCTCCTGCAGCCGTAGCCACCTTAACACTTACCGCACTGTCGTTAACGGTAATATTATCTTCCGCACTGCCTGAGCAGCCTGTAATGGCGAAAAAAATTGCTGCAACGGCTATAACGCTTAATTTATTAAGTAACATAGTATGCTTTTTATATAAGTTTTTAGTTATTGGTGATTGTTAAATACTGCAGGTAAACAAGCGCATTGTTTTTTGCAAAAACAGCCTGTGCGTAGGCGAGCTGTTGTTGTGATAATTGCGTTTGCGCCATAAGTACATCAATAGTATTTACAAGGCCCTGGGTGTAACGGTTTTGCAGAATCCGTAATGCCTCGGCTGCCTGGTCTGCTGCCTGCTGCTGCTGCTGCATCTTAAATGACGCATCATTTAACTGCCTGCGTGTTTTATTAAGCTCTGTACGGCTTTCATCTTTTTGGGCATCCAGTTGCAGGGCAAGCTTGTTGCGTTCAAGCACCTGCGTATTTATTTTATTCTTATTCTGAAAGCCTTTGAAAATATCCCATGACAGTTGTATGCCCGCCATGTAAGCGCCGGCGCCAAAACCAAACATGCTTTTGTCATGCAACTGGTAATCGGCAAAAGCGTTTAACCTTGGCAGGTAATTCATCTTGCTGCTTTTAATCATCAGGTCGTAAGACTGTATAGCGGCGCCCATTGCCTTAAAATCGGCACGGTTACCCGGTAATGAATCTGCAGGTATATCACCGGCTATTACAACATTGCCTGTTTTATATACAGCACCCAAAGGGCGGTTCATTAAAGTGCTTAAGTAGTCTGAAGCCGTGGCTATATTGCTGTTTGCTTCAGCAATATTTGTCTGAATGCTTTTTACCTGTACCGCCACGTTAAGCAAATCATATTTTTGCAGCAGCCCCTGCTCAAACCGGTCGTTTGTAAACTTGTAGGTAGCCTGCGCTGTCTGCAAAGCCTGCTCAAGCACTTTTTTTGCGTCGTATGCCAGCTGCAATTGCAGGTAAGCCTGCTGCACCATTAAGGTTATGTATTCTTTGGTACGAGTTGTTTTTAACTGGTACACCTCAGTTTGTTTGGCTGCAGCTTTGCGTACATATACCATATCCATATTTACTAATGGCTGCTGTACCATTACCTGTGCTGCAAAGTCTGGTGTTGCACCGGGGTTATTAAGCAGGGCTGGGTTAAAATCCTGCTGCTGTACGCTTTTTTGCTGCAGTTTAAAACCAAAAGCATTTAAAGGGTTGTTGCTGCTGTATGCAGCGTATGAAAGATTTGCCTGCGGCAAAAATATAGCATCGGTTTGCCTGTAAGCGGATGCTGCTATTTTTTCATCAGCTTGTGCCTCTGCAACATGCTTGTTTTCTTTTACGGCTGTTGTTATTGCTTCATCCAGTGTTAACAAACGCGCGGTGTCCTGCGCCTGTATAGTACCAGCCATACCTGCCAGCAAGGCAAGTATATACAGGTATTTGTAATACTTCATTTTTGTACGCTCAACCATTGATTGTAAAATTTATATTGATGGCAAAATTATTTTCAGGTTCCCGCCTTAACTGTGACATATATCACAGTGGCAGCAATCACTTCAGCAATACAGGTACAGGAACGCA
>DASZUX010000627.1:0-3767 GCA_035547455.1 Chitinophagaceae bacterium | reverse complement strand
GACAGGGTAATTGCCCTGGGTATTGCTGTAGGCAGCGGCTACCTGTTTGAAACCGATTTCAAAAAAGAAGTGTTCAGCGACCTTACCGGCGAACGCGGTACTTTAATGGGCGCCATACAAGGTATTTTTGCCGCGCAGTACCAGGTACTGCGTGACCATGGCCACAGCCCTTCAGAAGCGTTTAATGAGACAGTTGAAGAATTAACACAATCGTTAATGCCACTGGTGGCAGAAAATGGTATGGATTGGATGTATGCCAATTGCTCAACCACTGCCCAGCGCGGCGCTTTGGATTGGTGGAAGAAGTTCAGGGACGCTACCGCACCTGTATTTAACGAATTATATGAAAGTGTTGCTGCCGGTAAGGAAAGCCAGCGCAGCATTGACAGTAACAGCCAGCCCGATTACCGCGAAAAGTTGAATGAAGAACTGCGTGAGTTGCGTGAAAGCGAAATGTGGCAAGCTGGTAAAACAGTACGCAGCCTTCGCCCTGAAAACCAGTAGCGAAGCAGCTCTATATTATTTTACAGGTAAGGATGGCACTTTTTTGTAAAAGTTGCCATCCTTATTTTTCTTCATTAATAAGTCTTTTTCCACTCAATAATAACTCCTGTAATAAACCCTGCTTGTGAAAAATGAGCTTAAAGAAGAAAAACACAGGTTACACTCTGGACACGACGTGCTTTATGCCTGGGTAGTTCAGAGAACCCCATCATTACTGGAAAAAAATAAAAGGCAATGGATAAACTGGCGGAATATTAAATAATGTTTTAAGAAGAATCTATATGATAAAAGGAACCGCTGTTAGTACTGTTCTTGATTTCGCCGCCGCGAAAGAGCGTCTTAAAAAGATAGTGCATCGTACACCGCTGCAAAAAAATCGCAATCTTTCAAGGCGCTACTCCGCTAACATTTACCTTAAAAGAGAAGACCTGCAGGTAGTGCGCAGTTATAAACTGCGCGGGGCATATAATATGATAAGCACCTTGCCGGCCGATAAATTAAAAAATGGTGTTACAACTGCCAGTGCCGGTAACCATGCACAGGGCTTTGCATATAGCTGCAGAAAGTTAGGCATAAAAGGTATCGTTTTTATGCCAAGCATAACCCCTAAACAAAAGGTTACCCAAACCATGATGTTTGGTGAAGACAACATTGAAATAGTATTGGTGGGCGATACATTTGATGATTGCGCTGTGGCTGCAAAAAAGCATACCGAAACGTATGGTATGACGTTTATACCGCCGTTTGACGATTACCGTATTATTGAAGGGCAGGCAACTGTTGGCATGGAGATACTGGAAGACCGTAATGACATTGACTACCTGTTTATACCGGTGGGCGGCGGAGGGTTGGCTTCTGGTGTGGGCAGCTATTTCAGGGCATACTCTCCCGGCACTAAAATTATTGCTGCAGAGCCGGAAGGCGCACCCAGTCTGCTTGAGGCTTTTAAAGCCGGACACCCCGTAATGCTTGACCGTATTGACCGCTTTGTAGATGGTGCTGCAGTTAAACGCACGGGCGACCTTACATTTGAAATATGTAAAAAAGTACTTGATGAAATACACCTTGTACCGGAAGGAAAAGTGTGTAGCACCATTTTAAAATTATATAATGAAGACGCTATTGTGGTTGAGCCTGCCGGTGCATTATCAATAGCCTGCCTGGATGACTATGCAGAGGCCATAAAAGGCAAAACTGTGGTTTGCATAGTAAGCGGCAGCAACAATGATATTGACCGCATGCCTGAAATAAAAGAACGCAGTCTTCAGTATGAAGGGCTAAAGCATTATTTCCTGGTGCGTTTTGCCCAGCGCCCGGGCGCTTTGCGGGAATTTTTAAATCATGTGCTTGGGCCTAATGATGATATTACCCGCTTTGAATACATACAAAAAACCAATAAAGAGAGTGGCCCGGCACTTGTTGGCATTGAACTGCAAAGCAAGCACGATTATAAAGATTTAATTGCCAAATTGCGGCACTATAATATTGACTTTACAGAGCTTAACAAAAACGACACCTTGTTCAGCTACCTGGTGTAGCATAGGTTAGCAACAACCCATATATAACTAAAAGGCTTGTACAATTAATGGCTTATAACCAGTTTTTCATACGCTATAACCTGCCCGTCTGTAGTTATACAGCTTATTTTTACACCGGTTGTTATTAAACACAATATTTTAAGACAACCCTGTAAAATAGTGGGTTGAAATAGCCAAAATTTAGCAGGAGGCCTAAAAAGTTAAAAATAATTTAATAAAAAATTATTTCTGTTATAAATTGTCTAAGTACTATATTTGTGTCTTACTGGTTAAATGAACAAAGGTTACTACCATATTACTTCACCTGTATCGCCTGTAGCTATCCCCGCTACAACAACTACCATTACAACAACCCTGTAAAGGGTTACACATTATTATATCGCCACCCGGCCTCCATTAAAGGAGTGAAAAATGAAAGAAACTTGCGCTTATTACCCCCGCAGTAAAAATTTAAAAAATACTGCTTATTAAAAATACCCCGGTTGATAAAATGAGAAAGTGGTATGGAAAAAAATAATGTTCGGATAGCTGATAAAAGCAGCCAGGCAGAAAAAGAATTACAAAAAATAAAAGTATTAAAGTTTGGCGGCACATCTGTTGCCAATGCGCAAAACATACAAAAAGCTGTAAGTATCATAAAAGGCAATCACGGCAGGCAAATAGTGATAGTGTCTGCCCTTGGTGGCGTAACAGATTTGCTGCTTAAGGCAGGCACCCTTGCAGCGGCAGCGAATGACTCATATAAGGAAATATTGCAGCAGCTTGAAATAAAGCATCTTGATACAGTACGGGGCCTGTTGCCAGTAACGCATCAAAGCAGTTGCCTTAGCATGGTAAAACAATACTGCAACGAAATAGAAGAAATTTGTAACAGCATATTTTACCTGCAGGAGCTATCGCCGCGCAGCAAAGACCGCATTCTAAGTTTTGGCGAGCTGCTATCCTCAAAAATTATTGCAGCATATATGCAGTCTGCCGGCATTGACCATTTATGGGTTGACAGCCGTAGTGTAATAAAAACCAACAGTAACTTTGGCTACGCTGCTGTAAACTTTAGTGTCAGCAACGATTTGATAGCCTATAAAATCAATACTGCAAACCAGCTTGTATTCCTGGCACCCGGCTTTATTGCAAGCGACGAGCATGGCCATACTACTACGCTGGGCAGGGGTGGCTCTGACTATACAGCGGCAATATTTGCCGCCGCAGTACATGCTGGTTGTCTTGAGATATGGACGGATGTAACGGGCATGATGACTGCCGACCCGCGCTGGGTACCAAACGCAAAAACCATAAGCCACATATCCTACCAGGAAGCAATGGAGCTTTCTCACTTTGGCGCAAAAGTTATTTACCCGCCAACCATTCAACCGGTAATGAGCCTGAATATACCTACATGGATTAAGAACACTTTTTTGCCGGCTGAATTTGGTACTGTAATTGGCGAAGCAATAAGTACAGAAGACAAAAGCGGCGGCAATATTATAACAGGCCTTTCCGCCATAAGCAGTGTTGCTTTACTTAGCCTTGAAGGCAGCGGCATGGTGGGCATTCCAGGCTTTTCAAAGAGGTTGTTTGAGGCATTGGCGAACGAAAAAATAAATGTCATTCTTATCACGCAAAGTTCTTCGGAACATTCTATTTGCGTTGCTATTGAAGAGTCTTCTGCCGAAAGGGCGAAAGCCTCAGTGGACGAAGCTTTCGAGATAGAAATAGAACGTTTAA
>DASZUX010000626.1:0-2167 GCA_035547455.1 Chitinophagaceae bacterium | reverse complement strand
TTAACTATTATGTCGTACTTAAGCGCATTAAGCTTTAGCTGTGCAACAGGTATTATGTTATTGGCAAATACAAAGGCCACGCCTGTTAGTATAAAAGCCACTACAAACAATGGCCGCATAAAACGCAGCAGCGGTATGCCGGCTGATTTTATAGCTACCAGCTCAAAACTTTCCCCGAGCTGTCCAAATGTCATAATTGACGAAAGCAGCATTGCCAGGGGCAGGGCAAGCTGTACAGCGGTGGCTGCCACAAAGCCTACCAGTTCAATAACCGTAAAAAGGTCAAGCCCCTTGCCCACAAGGTCATCAAGGTACAGCCAAATAAACTGCATTACCAGTACAAATACGGCAATTAAAAACGTGGCAAAAAAAGGGCCTATAAATGCACGAATGATGAGTTTATCAAGTTTTTTTATCACCTTGTACCTTCTTTTGCTTAAGTATGAACGATGCAAATGTAAAGCTTTCAAAAAATGAATTATCGGTAGTAACCGATGCTGCGCTTATTTTAACAAAGAACAGTATAATTGCTAAAGTATACACCATGTTTGGACTGCTAAGCAGCGAGTGGCAAGCTGCGGCAGAAAAGACGAAGACATTATTGCCCGAAGAAGCTTACCGGGTTTCGCCTAAAATTTATAAAGGCGAACAATATATGGGCCTGCCTTATGTAATGCTTGATTACCCAAGGGTGTACACCGGTGGTCATGTGCTGGCGGTTAGATGTTTTTTCTGGTGGGGCAACTTTTTCAGTATTACACTGCACCTGCAGGGCCGGTTTATGCAATACCGGGCGGCACGTTTGCACGCGTGGGTACAGGCACACAGCGGGCAGGGGTGGTTTATAGGCATAAATACCGATGCCTGGCAACACCATTTTGGCGAAAACAATTACTGCAGTATTGATGTTATGGGCCAGGAAATATTAAATAATGCACTAAACGCCGGGAACGGCTTTGTTAAACTGGCCAAAAAAATACCCCTTGAGCAATGGGATGAGGCAATGCAATTTTTCAGGACGGAAAGGGTAACGCTTATGCAGGTATTTGAAAATTAGCTGCCAAGGCGATGAAAAAGCTCTTTTACCTGGTATTCCCAAAGCTGGCTTTGATCTTTTATTTCCCCTTTTTCAGCAAAATCTTTTATTACAAGTATTGTTTGGTTGCTTATTTCAGCTTTTTCAATCCTAAACTCAAAATACTCGTCTTTAGGCGATGTAAGCCACCTGAAACGTATAAACTTATCCAGCTCTTTATCCACCACAGCAGCCTTTTCAACTGAGCCATTCCATGAAAAACTAAATACATTATCCCACTCATCCACTTTATCAGCAAACCATTCCTGTAAACCTGCCGGTGTGGAAAGGAACTCATACAAAATTTGCGGTGAGCACCTAACCGAATATTCCAAAGTAAAAAGCTGTTTTTTTGCCATTATTCGTCGTTTATCACCCAAAAATTTGGGGGCTGCAATAATATTAAATAATTCACTCCGTCAAAATAATTTTTCTTCCCACAGGAAGTTTAAAGATATTTTAGGCAGGATTTGAAAAATATAACACTGCAATTAATTGCTTTTTGTAATAGCAACATAATTTTTTGGGTATTTTTTTTAATTCTCTTATATTGCGCATACTTCAGCATATTTCTTCCTTTTGGTGAGATATAACCTATCCGTAAAGCACCGCTAAACCATCTTATCTCACCTTTTTAAATTGCGTACAATGAGTATGCGCCAGCTGAAGATTTCTAAATCCATCACTACCCGTGAATCCCAGAGTCTTGAAAAGTACTTACAGGAAATCAGTAAACTTAAACTTATTTCAGCCGACGATGAAGCTGCCCTTGCCAGGCGCATCCGCAAAGGCGATGCGCAGGCCATGAACCTGCTGGTAGGTGCCAACCTCAGGTTTGTAGTGTCTGTAGCCAAGCAGTATCAAAACCAGGGTATTGCCCTTTCTGACCTTATTAACGAGGGCAACCTTGGCCTTATAAAAGCAGCGCTGCGGTTTGATGAAACCAAAGGCTTTAAATTTATTTCGTACGCCGTATGGTGGATAAGACAGAATATTTTGCAGAGCCTTGCCGAACAAGGCAGGATAGTGCGTTTGCCCTTGAATAAAGTGGGCATGGTTAATAAAGTACACCAGGCGTATCACCGGTTGGAG
>DASZUX010000625.1:0-6402 GCA_035547455.1 Chitinophagaceae bacterium | reverse complement strand
ACCGGCGATGTACCATAGCCGCCAATAGTAAGCTTACGGGCCGAATCGTAACGCCCTACCATGTCCATATTAATCATGTAATTGGGCACAATATTTTTAGTAGGATGCTCCAGCCAGTATTTTGAGCCGAACAACCCGAGTTCTTCACCAGAAAATGCAATAAAAAGGTAGTTATTGTTATGCGCAGAAGTGTTTTGCAATATCCTGCCCAGTTCAATTAGTGCGGAAGTGCCGCTGGCATTGTCGTCTGCGCCGTTATGTATCTGGCCCTCTCCATCAAGGCTGTTACCATCCTCGCCATACCCGAGATGATCAAAATGCGCGCCCAAAATAACAGTAGAGGGTGCATTGAAATTAAGATAGCCAATAACATTATGTGCCATGCGGGTTTTAGGCGATACATTTACCGCAACATTAAAATTATAGGTGGCCAGCGCATCAGTAAAATACTTCTTCGTGCCATCCGCAGTTATATAAAGTATGGGCATACTGCATAACGGCGTTGTATCGTTTTTATTAAACTGGATATTATCCACAAGGCCCGAACGGTTTATCACCACCAATGCGGTAGCGCCTTTTTCCTTATCGCGCCTCGCTTCTTTTATTATTGCATCATTTATATCAAAATGGGGGTTGTTTTTATTTTCTTCCAATACCTCTTTCACATCAAAAAACCACGGTTCCCCCCTTTCGCGCAAATCAAAAGAAGCTTCCCCTTCAACAGTACTATTGCTTGAATAAGCAAGCGGAAAATAGTCAGCTTTCAGTTCAAGCGCATGCCCGTTTACTGTACAACTGTTTTTTCCTTCTGTAAACTGCTTCCCCTCTTTTATCTCAAACTCCTGTATATAGCCATTACTGCCGGCGGGAGTAAGCCCGTCTTTTTTAAAAGCCCCGGCAACATAGTGCATTGCTTTAAGCTCCCCGGGGGTACCTGTACGGCGCCCCTCCAGGCTGTCGCTTGCCAGGTACATAACATTGGCTTTAAGGTTAGTAAGTGTTTCTTTATCGGCTTTCTCCTGCGCCTTACGCTGCCTGCGGGTTTGGGAGAATGCCAGTATGGGTACGAGAGCAAGAATAAAAAGGCATTTCTTCATAATAGTCAAAATATGTTTGCTTACAATGCAAATGTAGTACCATAACGCCGTAACAGTCTTTGCAGTTGCTGGCATTTGCCATTATTTTTTACCCTGCCCGGTAATGTATCGTTTCCCAATCTCGTAATACAACCATTCGCCATAGGCTTACTTTTGCGGGCTTAAATACTCATGTGCCTGTTATACACACACATATAGCGTTAGTAGGTAACCCCAACAGCGGCAAAACAAGCCTGTTTAATTCATTAACCGGGCTTAACCAAAAAGTAGGAAACTTTCCGGGTGTTACCGTTGATAAAAAAACAGGCGACTGCCGGTTAGACGAGAAAACAAACTCTGTTATTATTGACCTGCCGGGCACATACAGCCTCTATCCCCGCCGGGCTGACGAATGGGTAGCCTATAAAGTACTGATGGGTGCGGATGAAGACATAAGGCCCGACATGATATTATTGGTGGCAGATGCCAGTAACTTAAAACGCAACCTGCTTTTTTGCAGCCAGGTAATTGATTTAAAATACCCTGTGGTGGTGGCCCTGACTATGATGGACATTGCCCGCCAGAAAGGAATTGAAATTGATATTGCAGGACTGGAACGCGAACTTGGCGTACCGGTAATTGCTGTTAACCCACGCAAAAACAAAGGCCTGCCGCAGTTAAAAAAAGTATTGGCACTAACAGCAAGGCAACAACATGTAACCGCTGTACGCGATTTTATACCCAACAGGGAGCTGGCGCCCGCGGCTATAGATCAGGTTAAAGCGCTGTACCCCAAACTGAGCGATTATGCTGCAGTGCATTACCTGGTAAACCACGAAAATTTTCCGCTTACGGCGGATAAACAGCAGGCTATTGAGCATATTGAAATAAAAAACACCTTTAACCCCACAAAAACACAAGCGGAAGAAATTATGCAGCGCTACACGCGCATACGGCAGGTAATGAAGCAAAATGTGGTAGAGCCCGACCCGCTGCAACGCAAATTGTTTACGGAAAGCCTTGACAACCTGCTGCTGCACCGGGTATGGGGGTATATTATATTGCTGGTTGTGTTGTTTTTATTGTTTCAAAGCATATTTTGGCTGGCACAATACCCAATGGATGCCATTGACTGGGGCTTTAGCCAGTTACGCGGCTGGGTGGGCGGCATACTGCCTGACGCATGGTACAGCAACCTGCTGGTAAACGGGATGCTGGCAGGCCTTAACGGGATATTGGTGTTCGTGCCGCAGATAATGATATTGTTCGGGCTGATTACGCTGCTGGAAGACAGCGGCTATATGGCACGCATAAGTTTTTTAAGCGATAAGCTGATGCGCAAAGTGGGGCTTAATGGTAAAAGCGTTATGCCCATGATAAGCGGGTTTGCCTGTGCCGTGCCCGCCATAATGAGTACACGCAATATTGAAAACAAAAAAGAGCGCCTGCTTACCATTTTAGTTACACCATTAATGAGCTGCAGTGCACGCCTGCCTGTATTTACTATATTGATTGCACTGGTGGTGCCGGGTAAATATTACCTGGGCTTTTTAAGCCTGCAGGGCCTGGTAATGATGGGCCTGTACCTGCTGGGCGTAGTAATGGCACTTATTGTAAGCTCAGTATTACGGCTGGTGGTAAAGTTTAAAGAAAAAAGCTTTTTTATACTGGAATTGCCCGACTACCGCAGCCCGCGATGGAAAAACGTAGGCATTACCATGGTACAAAAAGCCAAAATATTTGTGTACGATGCCGGCCGGGTAATAATGGTTATAAGCCTGCTGTTATGGTTTTTAAGCAGCTTTGGCCCGCCCGGCAGGATGGATGCTGTTGATAAAAAATATGCCATAGCAAAGCAGCATACCGCACCCGCGGAACAGGCAGAGTTGGAAAAGCAATACAATAGTGAAAAGTTACAGAACAGTTATGCCGGCATATTAGGCAAAGGCATTGAACCTGTAATAAGACCGCTGGGGTACGACTGGAAGATTGGAATTGCCCTTATAACCAGCTTTGCTGCGCGCGAAGTGTTTGTGGGCACTATGGCTACCCTTTACAGCGTAGAGGAAAACGACGATACCACCTTACAGCAAAAAATGAATAGCGCCACCCGCGAAGACGGCACTAAGGTGTACACACTTGCCACTGCTGTAAGCCTTATGGTATTTTACCTGTTAGCCATGCAGTGCATGAGCACACTTGCTGTAGTACGCCGCGAAACCCGCACCTGGAAATGGCCCGCCATACAACTTACCTACATGACGGGGCTGGCATACATTATGAGCTTTGTTGCTTATGAGTTGCTTAAGTAAAGCGTTTTAATAAAAGGTGATGAACCAATAAAAAGGCAGCTTATTTTTTTATTGGTTCATCACTTGTTTCAGCTTTTGGGTTGTAATAATGCCATAATAAGGCAGAGAGTTTGCGGGTTAATACCCAGGCCTCGTTGTTATACTGCCAGCTCGTGTCTTTATTGTTTTTGGTAAATATGCTGAAAATATAGCTGCATTTTTTGCCGTTTACATATACTATTTCATTGCGGTTTTCGTCCAATGCGCCGTTTTTGTCTGCCACAAAAACACCTGCCGGTATTTGGCTTATAGCTTCTTCATCCCAGTACTGGCGGCTTAGCAAGCGCAGCATTTTGGCGCTGGTTTGTTTGCTTATTACCTCACCTTTTACAATCTTTCCCATAAAATTTGCTATCTCCTTTGGCGTGGTTTGGCCCCAGCCGTACAAGGCCCGGCTGGCTTCCCTGCCCGGTGTGCGGCTATTTACCCGTGTTGCCTTTAAACCAAGACTATCAAGAATTTGATTTATACGGGCGCCTCCGCCTGCCAACCCCTGGCACCACAGGCTGGCGCAGTTATCGCTTATGGTAAGCATCAGCATAATAACCTTGCCAAGCTCAATGGTTTCGCCAGGCTTAAACCTCGATAGTATGTCGTCCCCTTCATTATAAAATACTGAGTCTGTGTATGTAAGGCGCTGCTGGTAATTAAGTTGCCCGCGGTAAATTTTATCCATCATGCCCGTGAGTATAGACATTTTCACGATGCTTGCCGTAGGAAAAACCGTGTCGGCATTAATTGCCACTACTTTATTTTTTATAAGATCCTGCACATAAATACCCACGTCGCCGTTAAATCCTTTTATTAAATCCTGTACCTGCTGCTGCAGCCTGTTATCGGTTTTTTGGGCAAATGCGCCCGCGCAAAACAGCAGGCAAACCAGGGAAAAAATAAAACGCATGGCATTAAAAATTAAGAACTGAAGATATATAGTAATTTGTTGTTATCAAACAACACTGCTATCTTTCCGCAAAAGCTTTTTTACCGAAATGAGTGTTGTTAAAGTGTTAAGATGAGCCGGTAAACCGATATTGATTTTATTTTTACCTGCGAAACAAACTGCTATACTAATAATGGTTGTGTATGCGTAAACTACTGTTTTTATTTTTTTTAGCCATCACACATGCCGGTGTTTTTGCACAAACGCCCACGCTTCAGGATGTAAAGGCCCGCATTGATAACTATAGCGCCAACTATCCCAAAGAAAGAGTATATATACAATATGATAAACCGGCATATAGCGCAGGTGAAACCGTATGGTTTAAGGCATATATTTTAAAAGGCCTGGAAAATACTAACCTGAGTAAAAATTTTTATGTTGACTTTACCGACTCTGCAGGTGACGTGCTTATGCACGGGGTGTACCCGGTTGAGCTATCTTCGGCTGCGGGCAGTTTTGATGTGCCCACATGGTATAAAGGCAAAAATGTTCACGTACGTGCCTACTCCCAATGGATGCTGAATTTTGACACTGCTTTTTTATACAACAAAGACCTGCGTATTATACCCAAACAGCAACTTAATAACTATAAGCCCGCCGCAAAACCCGTGCAGGTTGCCAGCATACAGTTTTTACCCGAAAGCGGCGATCTTGTTGCCGGCATAAAAAGTAAAATAGCCTTTAAAGCTGTGTACCAAACGGGCATACCCGCCACTGTAAAAGGGCTTGTAGTAAACAGCAAAGGTGTTACTGTAGATACAATAAAAACCATGCACGACGGTATGGGGTATTTTTATCTTGAACCACAGGCAGGCGAAACCTATACTGCCAAATGGTACGACGACCCCAAAAAGATTAACCAAACACCTTTACCGGCGGTTAAAAATACGGGCGCATTACTTGAAATACGACCCGGCACCGGTAAAACAGGTTTTATTATAAGAAGGGCTGAAAATGCACCGGACAATTATAAAGAACTGCATATAGTTGCCACCATGCAGCAGCAGGTGGTTTACATGGCTACCGTAAAGCTTGATGTTACTACTGTAATAGGCGGCAGCATTGCTACCGATCAACTGCCGTCCGGCATATTGCAAACGACACTGTTTGACGCATCATGGAAACCGGCGGCAGAGCGTATTTCGTTTGTAAACAATAATGATTACCATTTTGACCCCGAAGTTGGTTTTGCGGCGCTGGGCACATCAAAACGCGGCAGGAATGTGCTGGTAATAAGCCTGCCGGATTCTGTCGAATCCAACCTGTCGGTATCTGTTACCGATGAAGGGCTTGGCGTTGACAGTTCTGATGACATTATATCAAGGTTTTTATTAACGGGTGAGCTTAGGGGCAGGGTTTATCACCCCTCCTATTATTTTTCGGGTACCGGGGATAGTATTGAAAAAAATTTAGACCTTGTAATGCTAACCAACGGCTGGCGGCGTTTTAGCTGGGATGAAGTAATTGCAGGCACTACCCCGCCCGTAAAATATAAACCCGACAGTGCTTACCTTGGCTTTGGCGGCCGCGTTTTTGGCGCTACAGCGCAGCAATTGCGCGAGGCCGGCCCGCTATTTTTTATGGTTTCGGGAACAGGGAAAGATACCGCTAAGCATTTTTTTACCCTTCCGGTAAGCGGCGATGGCAATTTTTACGAACCTAAAATGACTTTTTTTGATACCCTTAAAGTGTATTACCAGTTTTCGGCAAAGGGCGGGTCAGCTCTCAATAATTCAGCAGAGGTAACTTTTAATACAGGTGCCATACCTACGCCCAGGAAAATATTTCTTGACAAAAACAACCTTAGCTATACCTATTTAGATACCGCAGGCGATTACCGCAGCAGCGTACTTGCGGCTGAACAGGCAAGGCTTGCAGAGCTGCTTAAGCAAACCACCCTGCAAAATGTTACCGTAACCGCACGGACAAAAAGCAAGCTTGAATTGTTAGACGAAAAATATTCAACAGGATTATTTGCCGGCGGTGACCCTGCGGCACAGTTTGACTTTTTAAATGACCCTACAGCGGGTAACCT
>DASZUX010000624.1:0-6624 GCA_035547455.1 Chitinophagaceae bacterium | reverse complement strand
ACAAAATACGAACGCTAAAACACCTGCTTAAAGAAAAAGGTGCAAGTGTATTAATTGAGGTTGATGGTGGCATTACTGTTGAAAACGCTCCCGCTCTTAGACATTGCGGTGCAGATGTGCTGGTAGCTGGCAATACTATTTTTAAGTCTGCCGATGCCCAGGCTACCATTGCGGCGCTTAAACATCTTTAAAGGCTTATTAAAATAAACTATATTAAGTTATATGCAAAAAAATTAGGCTGCCTCATAAGTGGGGCAGCTTCTTTTTTTCACATATGTAGATAAATAAAGCGTTGAATGATGAAGCGCAGAGACGGGATTATTTATCTATATGTGTATGAAGAAACGCAATGACAAGCAGATAATCTTCAAGCCATATATACAAAACCAATTGTCGGCTATTCCCCCATATATGAAGGCTGTCCGCGAAGAGGCATGTGCCACAAAGCAAAAGGGAACAGGGAGATAGAGATAAACCATGAGCTAAACAGGTTAAAGCACCAGGCTAAAACACTCCTCAATATAGATGAAGGCATCCTGTAAGCTTCCCCATTTTTAAGGCAGTTAAGAATTAGACATTGAAAGCCTACCGCAAACAATGCCCTGTTGATGTGGGGCCTGTTTTCGCCAATATAAAAAGCAACCACCATTTTAAGCGTTTTATGCTAAGGGGTACAGAAAAAGTAAACATACAAGCCGCATTGCGGCTTACATACTTATAAATTAATAACGTAAAAGAGGCAATAATTTTAACTGTGCAATTTTACTTTAACCCACGTAACATTAATTTGAAATAACCTTTTAAAGTCAAACCCCCCATCGTTGTCCTCTCCTGGCGGCATCATCCCTCCGCCGGGTGGCGGGCCGCCCCCACCTATATCATCACTACCGGGGCCGCCATCCATTGGGCCACCAAACCCAGGCAGGTCAACGCCTTTTTCCACAATGCCAATACTAACAGTACTGTTTGCTGCGGGTTGCCGTTTAAGGCTGGCAAAAGGCACTACGGCATCGTACACCAATGTATCATGCGCTATGGCAAGTATAACCCGGGTACCTGTTAACGCGGCAATATTTTGCGTATCGCTGCCTCCACCGGCAAAGCCCTTAAGCACCACGTCTTTTTTTGTGCTTACCAGTTGCCGTATGGCGCTATCCTCATTCTTACTGCCTTTTTCTGAAAAATTTAAAAAAGGTGGTGGACCGCCTGCTGCATTCCGGTTACCACCACCGGGGTAAATGTTTGCCTTTTCACCCAAAGGAAACATAATACCAGTTTCTTTATTTTTCCTTCCTTTTACGTCAATCCATACTTCCATCCCGTTTTGCAGCACCTTTCTTTTTTGCAGGCTGTCTTGTATAGTAATACGTATGTACAGGTTATTATCTTTTGTATAAGCCCCGTACCAGGTAAAAGCATCTTCATCATATTTGGGCTTAAAATTTACCTCGCCGCCACCTGTACCAACCTGTTCGGGGCCGCTTATTGTTTCCTGTGCCCGGCAGTTTATTGAGCATGTTACTAACACAGCCACAGCAATAAGCCCTGAACAAATTTTGTTATACATCCACTTTGCTTTACACTGTAAAACTATCATGATGCAGAAGCGCCATAAAAATTTATCGTTGAAACGGACTTATGTACCGAAGAATACATCACTGCTTAAAAACCACCTTCATTTTTTCCGGCTACCATATTGCTGTAATAGTTTATTTTTACCGTAACCCTGTTGCAATAACAAGGCCGGCAAAGGTTAAACGGCTTTATTACCAAAACGCTTGCTGTATGTTTATCGTTCAAAACTATGCTTCCGCTGTTTTTTTCTGTATCATTACCATGCTCTGCTGGGGCTCGTGGGCCAATACACAAAAGCTGGCCGGCAAAACCTGGCGCTTCGAATTGTTTTACTGGGACTATGTAATAGGCATAATGCTATTCTCCATTATCAGCGCTTTTACACTTGGGAGTATTGGCGATAAGGGCAGAAGTTTTGTTGACGACCTGCAACAGGCCGGCCAGTCAAACATATTAAGTGCATTTACCGGCGGCATAGTATTTAATGCGGCAAATATATTATTCTCGGCAGCTATTGCCATTGCAGGTATGGCGGTTGCTTTTCCTGTAGCCATTGGCCTGGCGCTTGTACTCGGTGTAATCATAAATTATTATGCGTCGCCTGAAAATGGCAACCCGCTGTATTTATTTTCAGGTGTGGCATTGGTAGCTGTGGCAATAGTAGTTAACGCGTTAGCCTACAGGCGTTCTGCCCCCGCTGGGCAAAAAGTATCTGAAAAAGGCATTATTATATCGCTTATCGCAGGCGTGCTCATGTCGTCATTTTACCGTTTCATCGCAGCCTCAATGGATTTAAAAAACTTTGAAGCACCTGCAGCAGGGCAAATGACACCTTACACTGCAGTGTTTATTTTTTCAGCGGGTATATTGGTAAGTAACTTTATTTTCAATACCATTCTTATGAAAAAACCCCTGCAGGGCGAACCTGTAAATTATGCCTCCTACTTTAAAGGCCGCTTTGGCACACACATGGTAGGTGTGTTAGGCGGAATTATATGGGGCATAGGCAACTCGCTAAACCTAATTGCTGCAGGCAAAGCCGGCCCGGCAATATCTTACGGGTTAGGGCAGGGCGCAACGCTGGTGGCAGCATTATGGGGCGTATTTATATGGAAAGAATTTAAGAATGCCCCAAAAGGCACCAGCGGGCTAATAACAGCAATGTTTTTGTTTTTTATTGCAGGCCTGGGGCTGATTATTTATGCGGGGTTAATATAAACTACCATACCTGTAAGCTTGTAATTGACCGCTTTAAAACCAAGTAATATTTTATGAAAAAATTATTGCTGTTCACTTTACTTATACCTGTGTTTGCTTTATTACATGCCCAAAAAAATACAACAGCCGCACCCATAATTTTTGACAGTGATATGGGCCCTGATTATGATGATGTTGGCGCTATAACCATATTGCATGCTTTTGCCGACAGCGGTAAAATAAAAATACTGGCTACTATTGCCAGCACCAAATATCCCGGCGTTGCCGGCGTGCTTAATGTTTTTAACACCTACTTTAAAAAACCAGGCATACCCATAGGCGTACCAAAAGGTAAGGCGCTTACTTTGCGCGATTTCCAGCACTGGACAGACACTTTGCTTGCTAAATTTCCGCACAGCATTAAAAGCAATGATGACGTGCCTGACGCAGTTGAAGTGTACCGCAAGGTATTGTCAGCCCAGCCTGATAAAAGTGTCACAATCGTTACAGTAGGCTTTCTTACTAATCTTGCCAACCTGCTGCAGTCAAAACCGGATAAATATTCAAAGCTTGACGGGAAAAGTCTTGTCGCGCAAAAAGTAAGAAAACTGGTTAGCATGGGCGGTAAATTTCCTTCAGGGGCAGAGTTTAATATCAACCAGGATGCTGCTGCCTCGCAATATACATACACCAACTGGCCCACACCGGTAATATTCAGCGGCTTTGAGATCGGCGAGAAAATAAAAACCGGCCTGCCGCTTATACATAACACCGCCATCACCAACAGCCCGGTAAAAAAAGTGTTCAGCATTTGCATACCCATGGCAGCAGAAGACAATCTTGGCAGGATGAGCTGGGACGAAACAGCCGTGCTAACTGCTATCGCCGGTAATGACCCTTATTATTCGCTTAAATACGGGCATATAAATATTGCTGCCGACGGAAGTAATACCTGGAGCAATGATGGCACACAGCAGGCTTACCTGGTTGAAAAGGAAAACCCTTTTGTAGTGCAAACAATTATAAACCAGCTAATAATGCACCAGCCTAAATAATTTACTGCATTTACCTTCAATTCATAAAATAAAATTGCCAATTGAATAGGGGTAAACAACATCCCGGTTGTTATACCTGTAAAAGAATTGGGAGAAGCGGCTACATTTGAGGCAGGAACAGGATTATACAAAGTGGAAGACACGGGCAAGCCTCATATTGAATTTGTGCAAACCATTAACGGGCATGTGTTTGAACAGGTTTTTAAAACGCATTATAAAAACCTGTTTGTATATGCTTTTACCATACTTAAAAACCAACTAACTGCCGAAGAAACTGTACAAAATGTATTTTTTAAACTGTGGGAAAAGAAATCCTCAATACTACCTGGTGAGCAACTTAAACCTTATTTGTACAGGGCCGTGCATAATGAGTGCCTTAACCATATTAAGCACGAAAAGGTGAAACACCGCTACAAGCTGCATATTGCTGAAACCGACAGGGGCACAGAGCAGCCCGCTTCCGCTAAAGCCACTACGGCTGAACTTGAAAAGGAAATAAGGCAGGCGCTGGATGAACTACCGGAACAATGCCGTACCATATTCCAGCTAAGCAGGTTTGAGGACATGAAGTACAAACAGATAGCAGGCGAACTGAATATATCCGTAAAAACGGTAGAAAATCAAATGGGCAAAGCCCTGAAATTTTTAAGGGCGAGGCTGGCAGAGTTTTTACCATTATTGTTGTTGATAAACCATTTATTTTAACCCGGCTGATGGCAGACCACATACACGATATGATTGAAGATGTGCTGGTAAAATATTTAACCGGTGAAGCTACTGCTGAAGAAGCTGCACTGGTTGAACAGTGGCTGCACCAAAATGAAGCCAATAGCAGGTATTACGAAGGCCTGGCAAAAGTGTGGCATGAAAGTGTAAAACTTGCACCCAACATGCAGGTTGATGAGGAAGATGCATGGCAAAAGTTTAAAAAACGGGTGGACCAGCCTTCCGCGCATGTTATATCCCGCATGCGACGTACAGCTAAGCCTTTTACAAGAGGTATAAGAATTGCTGCTGCTATTTTTTTTATAGCTGTTGCGGGCATAATAATTTATCTTTTTACTGCCCGCCCCGGTGATAAATTACCTGCACAATTTGCCATAAGCACTCTTGAAAATACTGCCACAGATACCCTTGGCGATGGTTCGGTAGTTACTTTAAATAAATATTCCAGCATTACTTTTCCCGGCAAGTTTAAAAAGGATAAAAGAGAAGTACACCTTACCGGCGAGGCCTTTTTTAAAGTAAGCCCCAACAAAAGCAAACCTTTTGTTATTTATGTTAACAATGTAACAATTACGGTGGTGGGCACGTCGTTTAATGTACGCAGCATAAACGGCAAGACAGAAGTGATTGTTGAAACAGGTATTGTAAGGGTAGCAAATAAAAACCATTCAGTGCAGTTAATGCCAAAACAAAAAGTAATTGCAGACAGCGTACAGGCGCCGGCCAAAGACACTGCCGCAGACAACCTGTATAACTACTATCGCAGCAGGGAGTTTGTTTGCAATAATACGCCGCTTAAAAGATTAGTAGAAATATTAAATGAAGCATACGATAATCGAATATCTATAGAAAACAAAGCACTTGAGAACCTGCCTATTACCACAGTATTTAAAGAGGAGCCTCTGGAAAATATTATTAAAGTAATTACCGAAACATTCGGCATAAAAGCTGCTGAAAGCAACGGTAAATATATACTGCGATAAATTATTAATTATCAAAGAGATATTTTAATGAACGCTGTTAAACGTTTAATGGCAATAACATGCCTGTTTTTTTTGGTTTATACCTGTCCCCGCAACCTTTATGCGGAAACATTGCTGGGCAGGGTAATTACAGTGGATGTTAAAAATAAGCCGCTGCAAACCGCACTGGAAATGATAAGCCGCAAGGGAGAATTTTATTTCAGCTATAACAGCAGTATCGTTAACAGCGACAGTATAGTATCAATAACAGCAACGGACATGAAGGTGGGCCAGATACTATACCGCCTGTTTACCCAAAACTATACTTTCAGCGAAACCGGCAATTACATTATTATTAAAAAGTCGCCATTACATCCTGCTGTTGTAATGCGCAAAGCCGTTACACAAAACTATAGTTATACTATTACAGGCTATATATCCAGCGACCGTACAGGCGAAAAGCTTGACAAAACCAGTGTATATAATAAACAAGCGCTTGTATCAGCCATTACCAACAACAGCGGATATTTTTCTTTAAAGGTCAGCACAAAGCTTAAGCTATCGGCCATAACTATAAGCAAGGAATATTACGAGGATACTACTGTTGCAATACAGCCGGGTTATAACCAGCAAATCAATATTGCACTCATCCCGGTTGATACGCTCGCTGAAATCACTACTATCAGTCCCGTGCCGCTAAATCTGCCGGCAGACACACTTGCCCATCCAGTTATCATTGATTCTTCAAAACTTATATATACCACACACCATATTGATTCAAGCTGGCGGCAAAAAACAAGGCTTGGACAGTTTTTTGCTTCAGCCGCGCAAAAAATACAAGGCCTGAATATAGGAAGGTTTATTGCTGAAAGACCTTACCAGGTATCTGTAACACCCGGGTTAGGTACACATGGCAAGTTAAGCGGGCAGGTGGTTAACGATTTCTCTTTCAATATTCTCGGCGGCTATAACGCCGGTGTGCGCGTGGCAGAGCTGGGCTTGTTATTTAACATCAACAGGTTTGATGTTAAACATGTGCAGGCAGGCGGACTATTTAACATTACGGGAGGTACTGTTACCGGCGTAGAGCTTGCAGGCATACATAATTT
>DASZUX010000623.1:0-1828 GCA_035547455.1 Chitinophagaceae bacterium | reverse complement strand
GATTTCGTGCTTGATGCAAGTAATTAATCAAAAGCTTCATTATCTCGTAATATTTGTGTGGATCGCCTATGAGATTTTTTTGGGATTTTATTCCTTTACTCTTTTCACGGGCCTCTTTCCTCATATGCTTTTCTTCTTCATTGGAATATTTATAGTGCATGGCGAATAAAAAAGGAAGCTTTTTATCATAATATTCCATTGCCTTTTCTAATAAAACCGGATCAGGATTCAACTCATTTAAAATACTTACTGCTTTACAACTAATTACTTGATCGTCGTTAGGTATCGGCTTAGTGCCAAGCTTGATTGTCAAATCGTTCAAAACAAGAAACAGGTTATGCCTAGCCTGGTTTAGATAGGCTCCAAAATACCATGGAGTTTCTTTAAGCGTATAAAATGTTTTTACGGGAAGTTTTTCAACTTGCATTTTAATATTATTTATAGATGAAAGGTTCTTATCGCTTTTACATACAATATTGCTCAGGAAGAAACCATCTCTTTCAATATTCTCCAAACTCTTACATACAGTACAAGTTCAGCGACACAATTTAATAAGCTCAAAACAAACTTATCCAAAAAAGACACGGATAAAAACAATGGGATGGCATCTGCGCAACGCAGCATCAGTAAAAGCATTTAAACTTAAAAAACATTTTTTATAAATGCAAGCACTTGCCGCATAAGAGTAACGTCGTTACAAACTTTTTACTTTACAACCCGGCAATATTGCTTAGGAGAGGCATTGGGTATAGTATTTACAGCAATAAGCAAAACAAAATGTGAGGCATTATTCGCAATGCCGCTAGTGATCAGGATTTCCCTTATCGGTTACCCTTACCCGGGCACATAAAACAGGGTGATGGCCCTGGACCTTGCTGAATCCACGGCTTCTTTTTGAGTGGGATACCTTCTGCCATCTACAGATAAGCCGCCATCTTTTTCAATTTCGTAATGATCAATTTTTTCATGCTCATGGCGGCCCTTTGGCTTTGGATCAATATAAACTTTCATAAAATAAAATTTAATTGGTTTAAAAAATAGTGAATATGTTAATACCTGGAATTATACCTGAACTTATTTTCAGCATAATTTGTTTTCATAGCTTTATCACTTAACTTGTTTTCGTTTATGCTTTACAGTTAGTTTTATTTATTATGTCAGGTAGGACACCCGCCTTGGAATAAGGGTTTATTAAATTGTTAAAAATTTATTTGATTATTACGGTATCATTTTTTTCTAAATCTTCCTTTGATTTAGAAATTTTTTTTAGGAAAGCATGCTCTGCAATACCACTGATTTTCTTGCTTTTAATATATGTATGGATTGTATCTGATGAGTATATATAAATGTCAATATCCTGTTTTGAACTCATTGCATACAAATTCTTTATAGAATTGGGCAAAATTTCATATCCGGAATAATAATATACAGTAGTATCATTTACTAATGATTGCTTTGGAGTCACAATTACTATAAGCTTTTTATTTGTATCGTTCTTTATCGTAACAGTTTTGTAAAGTTTATCCATAACACAACCCACCAATAGAAAGAGGCAAAATATTTTAAATTTATTTTTTGTCATAATCTTAATTAATGTTGAAAATATTGATTCATTAAGTATGAAAATTCTTTTGGCAAAGAAGGGTCTTGCCCAATGGCAGAATTACGGCCAAACCATAACGTAGCCCAAGCATTAGCATCTGTTTCAGTCCAAAACGTATCATGATTGGATGCGTCAAAGGTCATATTCCATAAACTGGCAGGAACAATGACAGTATTGTATGTAACTGATCCGTACATTAAAGCTTGCAAGTAGTGGCCGTATTCA
>DASZUX010000622.1:0-4845 GCA_035547455.1 Chitinophagaceae bacterium | reverse complement strand
AGACAGGCCTGTACTTGCGGTTGAATTATCAAATTGGTAATAAGCGTTTGCACCGTTTACTGAGGAAGAAACGGCATCGGTTGCGGGGTTAATGCTGCTTGAATTGTATATCCTTAGTTCATCTATATCGCCCGAAAAATAAGAATTGACGGCCCAGGGATTGTATCCAATATTACCAATGGTATGCTTATCATCAAAAAGGCGGGTACTGTTAAAAGTTTGCGCCTGGCTGTATACCTGCACACCGTTTATATAAAATTTTATAAACTTATTGCTGGCAGATACTATGCAAGCCAAATGGTACCAGTGCCCAACAACATAGTTGAAAGGGATGGCAAGCTGGGCCACCGTTGAATAATTGGCGCCATCAAAATCGGGTACACTTACACTTATGTAATTGGAAAGTAACCCCATACCGAAACCCGTTATATTAGCGCCTGTTGGTTGCTGGACGGCAAAAATAGTTTGCCCATTGGCGTTTGATTTTGGCCTTATCCATGCTTCAACCGTGTATTCTGCCTGCAAAATATTGTTACCCATCGTCATGGTAGCGTACTGGGGGCTGTTGCTAACATTAAGCTCAAGCGCCTGGCCGGGGCTTTGCGCCTGCACCTGCTGTATGGCAAATGCAACCAGGCAAACAATAATGGGTTTAAATTTTACAGTAAAATTTTTGTACAAAGCTTTCATAAAGCGGTTATTGGTTTTTGGTAATATTTTTGGTTACGAACGCGGCTGAAAATGTTACCGTAGTTTGCACGTAAAAAGAATATTTTCTTTTCAAAAACCTTAAAAAACACCCCGGACAAAATATGGACAAATAACTTAATTATTTCATTATCAAACACATAACTTAGTTTCGCTTTCTCAGCTTATAACCTTTATACAGTTTGTTCAGTTCTTCAAGCTCCTTACTTACCCTTGCCAATTCAGCAGTTTTAATTACTTGGTCCCGCCTGAGCAATTCCATCTTTAACGATGCTTCTTCCAATTGCTTTCGCAGCAAAAGCACATGCTTATCTTCATCGTATATATTACCGGGTAGCTGTTTTTTGCTCATATTTTGGTTGTTTTTAGCTGTGCTTGGGTTAAGCCATTCAATAATCACCCGCATTCCTGCGGTGTACCCAATCATGGGCAAGTACCCCCACGTATGACCGTTTAAAGAGAATGATTTTTAGGAAGAAGTACTTAAAAAAGGGGCGGACAAAACATGGACAAGCCAGTTAACAGGCTGATTTACAGGAGCATAAATTTGTTTTGCAAAGACGGCAATTAATCTGCGTCCGCGTCGGCCAGGGCATTTTCCGTATCGGAAAGCCCCATTTTTTTAAGCAGGCGGCTTTTGGCACGGCGTACGCTATCGGGCTCAATATTTAAAAGCGCGGCAATTTCTTTGGGAGAAAGGTTGATGCGAAAATAGGCGCACAACCTTACCTCGTTATTGGTAAGCGATGGGTAGTTTGTTTTTAAATCTTCAAAAAAATTAGGATGCAACTGTTCAAAATGCAGCTTAAATTTTTTCCAGTCGTCGTCAAGGTGCATGCTGCTCCTGAGAATAGATTCCATACCCGACAGTTTGCTGTGAGGATGTTTTGGGTACAGCCTCTGTAACTCTTCTATCTGGGTACGCAGGGTGGCCAGCAATTCATTTTTTTGCAGCATATACATGGTGGTAGCGGCCAGCTCACGCTGGTTGGCCTCCAGCCTTTCCTCCAAAAGCTCGCTGCGGGCTTTTTCAACCTGTATGTTAATACTTATTTTCTGCACCTCAAAGTTAAGCCGCTGCGCCTCCAGTTCTTTTTCGCTTAAGTCCCGCTGAATCAATTTAGTACGGGCCACCAGCGCTACAGAAAAGCAAAATGACTGCGAAACAATGGCCAGGCTGGGCAGCCACACATCGTTAATCTCCTCTATGC
Source organism: Chitinophagaceae bacterium (assembly GCA_035547455.1). Taxonomy (GTDB): domain Bacteria; phylum Bacteroidota; class Bacteroidia; order Chitinophagales; family Chitinophagaceae; genus JABDFW01. The sequence goes on along the minus strand of DASZUX010000622.1, from coordinate 2,926 downwards.
TTATAAAAATGTGAAAAAGCGTAACACAAACCATTAATACCAGTGGTAAAACATTGGCCAGCAAAAAAGCACCCGAAGCCCGTAGTTTTCTCCGGTAAGCAGCAATGCAGGCATAAATAATGACTGAAATAAGCAAAAACAGGTAAATATTGTCCCATAAAAGCGTATGGATTTCAACATACAGGAAAAACAGGTTGGTTGCTATTAAAATTGCGGAAGCCAGCAGGTAAATATATAACCCGTATTTTAATAACCTGTCCGCCCGTGGTAAAAAGAACCGCGTATTAAGAAAAGACCGCGTTAACTGTACCAGGCCAAACATAATAAGCATTATGCCGGCATGCTGCATAACATTGTCAATGTTATAAAATGAAACCACATTACCGGCATTAAGGCCTAAGTTTAATGTTTTACCATGCGTAAACACACTAAAAAGATTGCGGTAACCGGTAATATATATCATAGCGCCCACCTGTGCAATAAGGTAATACAGTACCGACACATCCCTGAAGCTGAAATAGACGTACAGGTTATACAATAAAAAAAAGCATAGTACAGACACAGCGGCCACCCAGCCGTACAAAAGTGCATCCTGCTGGCTTTCGGTAACCGATTTTTTTTCAAATTCTAACGACGGCTTTATTGGGGAATAGGGCTGTTTAAGGCCCCTGAGGTTCATTTTTACATATAGTATGTTAACAGGCTGGCGGTTTAATACAAATGGCAGTGCCCCCCTCTGCGTCCTGGCGGCAGGTGGAACGATAAAAACGCCGGCAGAATCAGCCATCCATTTTTGCTCGCCGGCATCAAAATAATAAATGGTATTTAAAACAGATGGGTTAACAAACATGTTGTATTGGCCGCTTAAACGGCCTGGGTTGGCAATTGAAATTTTAAGCCAATATACTTTGCACGGCGGGGATTGCAGCAACCCGTCCCGGGTAAAATTAAGGCTGTTATTGGCAAGTATTTCATTAAGGGAATAGCCGCTGTCAGGTAACACCTCATAGCTTATTTCATCCTGCATAGCAGTTTTAGCGCTGTTCTTTTGCTGGGCAAAAGCAACCACCTGCAAAAACAAAAATATTAATACCAGCAGCTTGTTCAATGGGTAAAATTAATAATGCGGCAAATAAATAATTTGTTTAAAAAAAATTGAAAATTACGAAACAGATTAATTCAAAAATATTAGCGGCTCTATTGGCTGAAAGTTTTATAGTATGTTCTTTTACCGGGCAGGTGTTTAATAAGCATGCTTCTTAAAAAAGTAAAAAAAACTATACCGGCGGTTGCTCCCCCCTGCAAAAGAAAATACCGGGGCTAACCAAAAAATGGTTAACTTACCCGTTGGCATAGCCCTTTATCGCCAAACTATTTGCTTACCATCAAACAATAACTATGAACAGAAGGTCTTTTCTCGGTAGCGCGGCAGCAGCCTTAACCGCTTCGGGCCTGCTCTCCTCAGGTGTCGCTGCAGCGGCAAATAAAAAACGTATCAGCATGCCACTGGGGTTCCAATCCTATGTATTCCGGGATGAGATATCGCAAAAGCCGCAGGAGACCATGCGCCGGCTGGCAGGTTATGGGTACAAAAACGTGGAGTGGTGCAGCCCCGGGGGCTACCAGGGCCCGTTCATGCCGCTGGTGAAATACTCTGGGAAGGAGCTGAAGCAAATTACCAACGATGCGGGGCTGGAGACCACAAGCTGCCATTTTACGTGGAAGGAGATTACCGATGATACGAACCTGGCTGAACGTATTGACTTTGCCCACCAGCTTGGGCTCGCCTGCATGATCTGCTCCGGCGCACCCGGTGCCAAAACCGAAGACGAACTGAAGAAAAACTGCGATAAGCTTAATCATTTTGGAGAGTTGGTAACGAAAAGCGGCCTGGTGGCAGGGTACCATAATCACAACGGGGAATTTGATGAGAAGTTTAACGGCCGCCCGCATTATGATATAATGCTGGAGCACCTGGACCCATCCATGGTCAAGATGCAGTTCCAGGTTGCTGCCATCACTTCAGGGTATAAAGCCCAGGACTATTTCAGAAAGTTCCCGGGTCGTTTTATCTCTGCACATTTACAGGACTACAACCCAACCGATAACACGAAAGAGGTAATTATGGGCACAGGCATCGTGGACTGGAAAGATTTCTTTGAAGCCGCAAAAACGGGTGGGCTTAAATACTACTTTGTAGAGATGGAATCCGATCCTGTTTTGATGAAGGGATGCGCAGATTATATCAAAACTTTGTAACAGGCGCACAGGCAAATACAGGTATGCCCGGTAAGAAAAATATTGAGCATTGTTGTGTTCATAATAAGTAAAGCAATCATCATTTAAAGCCAGTAGTATATTTAGGCATTCCCTGCCGGTTGCTGCCAATCGTATAAATCTGTATTAAAACAGGCACATCATCAAGCGGGCATATAATTATTTGTTTCTATCGTGTAAGCAAGGCATTTATTCCTGCACTGTCACGCAGCCGTGCGCCAAACGGTAATTCAGCGGCATCGGTCATTTCTTCTGTAATTTATGCAACGCTTATATCAAACACTTCCATTTTTGTTTTAATGGTGCGGATACTGCCATAACAACGCTAAATATACCTGGCACATTACCCATGTACCCATGCTGCCATTTTGGTTAATGCAAAGCACTGCATCTTTCGGGCACGAACTTTTTCTTCCGTAACCAATCTTTATTCCAGGTACAATGGTCTCATAACCTGCTGCCGATGTTTATTTCATATTCTTATATCGCCTTGAGCCAGCAATAAATATTAAATCCTTTTTTCAGCTTAGTTAGATATCATTCTATGCAACCTGAACAAAAAAACATCCGGTCAATCTTTTAAATTCCTGTATTTTATTAAATATAGTTATTTAAAATATAGGCCTCCCCGCTAAACCAACATCATGAC
>DASZUX010000621.1:0-8860 GCA_035547455.1 Chitinophagaceae bacterium | reverse complement strand
TGGGATGTTCAGCGTGGAAAGATCGTTTTAACCTTGAAGATACCCTGTTTGCAGGGGCTGTAATAAGCAGGATAAAAGAGCATTTTACCATACATTGCGACAGCAGCCTTATGGCGGAAGATATGTACGCGCTGCATAAAACCGATATGTACCAGTTTATACGCAAAACAACGCACTGGCACAGGCTGGCCAGCTATGGCCTGGAAAAAGACCTTGAATACTGCGTTACGCAGGATGCAGCCCATGTGCTGCCGATATACAGGGATGGCGCGCTGGTGCGGGGATAATTTAATATGTTTTGCGGCCCTTAGGTAACAAGATAAAATATTGCATTCGCTGTTGCCTGCCATCTTCCGGACTTAATACACGTTATGGCTGAGACATAAACTATGCACATGCTACTGCTGTTGCGGCAATGCAGTGTTATATTTACGATAGCACCCCCCGTAAGCTTACCCCAGCTTTATGTGTATGCAGGTGCCTTTGCCCGGCTCGCTTTCAATAAACATTTCGCCTTTTATTTTTTGCAGGAAGTCTTTTATAAGCATAAGGCCGAGACCGGTGCCTGCCTCGTTTTTTGTACCGCTCGTGGAGGTTACCTGCCCCTGCGTGCGCAGGGTATCAACCTGCTCCTTCGTCATACCGGCGCCGGTATCGCACACGCTTATGGTTTGGCGGTTGTTTTTTATGGTAATAGTTCCGTTATCGGTAAACTTGTTGGCGTTGGTAATAAGGTTGCGCAGTATAAAGGCAAGGCTGTTTTCATCAATATTGGTGTACACCGTTTCGCCGGTTTCGTTTTTAACGGTATTGCCCTTATCGTTTATATTTAATACCAGGCCTTTAATACAGTCATCCGTAATAACATGCAGGCGCAGGGGTTTAATTTCGCTAACGGTGCTGGTAAGGTTAAGCCTGCCCCCATTCGGCAAGATTGCTTACCATGCTTATGGTATTATCCACCTGCTCGGCAGCCATTTTTAAAAACTTTGCCTCGTCATCCCCCTTAATAAAGCCCATCTCCTTCATTTGCAGGATGTTTTTTATTGACGCCAGCGGGTTACGAACATCGTGCCCTATGATAGAGATAATCTTGTTTTTAACCTTGGTAAGCTCATTCAGTTCCCGCACTTTAACCCGCAGTTCTATAATGCGCATTACCTGTTTTGCAAGGGTTTGCAGGCTTTCCAACTGGTCTTCGTCAAGGTTGCGGGGCACGGTATCAATTACGCAAAGCGTACCTATTTTATAACCGCGCTGAGTTACCAGCGGCATGCCTGCATAAAACCGGATGTTGGGGTTTTCCGTTACAAGGGGATTGTCGTAAAACCGTTCATCATGCAGGGCATTGGGTACTTCCATCACCCCATCACCCATAATGGCATGGCCGCAAAATGAAACGCTTCGGGATGTTTCAGGCGGAAGATTGCCCACTTTTGCCTTAAACCATTGCCGGTGCGAATCCAGCAGGGTTACAATTGACATAGGAGCATTACAAATTTTTGAGGCAATACGTACTATCTCGTTAAATTCCTCCTCGTAAGGCGTATCTAATAGCTCAAGAGAATATAGTTCCTGCAACCGTTTTTCCTCGTTGGCAGGAATAGGCGCTGCTACCATAACTTAGTGGTTTAATTATAAGGCCGATACAGTTTTTAAAGGGTAAAAGTAATTTACAATCAATGTTTTACACAGGCATAACGGTTTTTTAATAGCCTTTTATAAAACGCCTGTAAATACAGCGGCGTATTAATAAAAATTTAGTACAGGAAAGGTCAAATTCAGGGAATTTTAAGACCAAAGCACTGATGCGAAAATAAGCACTGCTATTGATTTATAGTACAACTGCGCGGATTTTTAGAGCGACAGCCTGAAACCGAAGAATACCCCAAAACGCTGTACGGCGGCCGCGGGTAAAGGCTGCGGTAAAACACGCCATATAAAATCAACCCTAAAAAGCTTGAAGATATTGTCAACCCCGGTGCCAACCTCAAGGTACAGCTTGCCGTTAAGGTTACTAAAGGGGTAATTACCTATAAAATTAAACTGGCGGTTAGCCTCGCTAAGGCCGCCGATAACACCCTTAGCCTCCCACAACTGGCGCAGCTTTAGCTTGCGCGTAAGCGGTATAAGCCTAAACAGGCCGCTGCCTATATTATGCTCAATATTAAAACCCGCGTACTGGTCGGTAATGTATTCAAACCGGTTCATCAGGTTAAAGGAATACGGGCTGTAGTAAATAAACTCGTTGCCGGGCTGTATGGCCAGCGCCTGGTATGGCAGCGCGCTTTTTGTGAATACCTTGCCGGCAAAAAGATTGTAGGTAAGCGTGCCGTAAGGCGCAATATTAAGATAGTCGCTTATAATAATGCTGGCCTTGCTGTAATTGTACCCGCTGTTAAGCACATTTTTAATACCCTGCGTATAGCGAAGCTCTACAATGGGGTAATCGCTGCCAAGGCTGTAACGGTCAAAGTTTTCGTGGTAAACATGCTCCTTATAGGCGTAACGCAGGCGCAGCGTGGTTTCAAAAGTATTAAGCGGGTCGTTGCTGCCCACGGAAGGGTATAAAGCTTTATCAGGCAGGTTTAGCAGCGGCGTAAACTTACGGCTGTCTGCAATAAGGCCAATACCAAACCCGTGATAGTTCTCCTTGTAGGCATCCAGCTTCCACTCATCTACCTGCTGGTATTTAAACGGAACATTTTTACGGAAGAGGTAGGCCAGCAGGTTATCGCTGCCCAACTGCCCCGTGTACAGGGCGCCATTATCAAGGTCGTGCTTGTAAGACAGGTTTATGTACGACCAGGGCGTTCGGCCAAACTCGTACTCCAGCTCCCCCTTTTCCTTCACTGCATTGTCTTTTGTGCCATAGGCCACATACCCGTGCATGAACCAGTGTTTGCTGAAGTTGCGGTTGGTGGAAAGGTCGAAACGGAACCTTGCCCCTTCCCAGTAGTTGGCCGAAATCCAGTTATACCATGGCCCTATGCGAAAATTGCCAATGTCTTTAACACCGGTGGTAATAAAGTTAATGGTGTTGCGGGTGTGTATGTAGGTTTTATTCTTTTCCAGCGTATCCAGCACCTTGTACACCGTTTGCTCGTCTTTATTCAGCGGCTCGTGGCGGTGGGATTGCCAGAACGAATCCGGCAGGTTGCCCGTATTGGGCAGCAGCACAATATCTTCCGGCGATTTGCTTTTGGCCAGCTCGTGCGTTACCGAGGTATCGTTAATTACCACATTGCGGTATGTAGCCGTTTTACGCCCCTTAAAGGCGATGTGCGATTTTGTGCCCAGCGGCGAAAAATCTGCCACAAACTTATCCTTGTATAAAAACCAGATACTGTCCTGCACCAGGTGGTACTCCTGTATTATAGACATGCCGGTTATAAAGTTAAGATTGGCATCCAGCGAGGGGCGCAGCGTTATTTTTTGAATGGCAAAGGTGGTATCGTGCACCCAGCAGTCGCCCTCAAACGTGCTTTGGCCGGCGTGCCTGGCAGTAAAGCTAAAATGCACCAACCGCTTTTTGGCCAGGTATTGCGTATCAAGCAGCTTAAAGTTGTAAAAATTATCCGCGTTGGTGTTAAAAGGGCTTATAAAATCTTTATTAAAAACAGGTATGGTATTGTCGTACACGTTTACGTTCTGGTACGTACCGCCCAGTTGTTTCATAATACTTTCGTTATCAATACCGTTGGTAATTTCCGCCTTAATTACCTCGCGGGTACGTACGGGGTCTTTCTGGTAGTAGTAATCGCTAAGGGTTTCAATAAGATACACGGGTAAAAAAGGCTCCTTCTCGCTGGTGCTGTCCACGTAGTCCAGTATAAAATTAAAGGGCTTTAAAATTTTTACCTTGCCCAGCTTTTCCTTGTTCACCTTGTCAATATCCACCTCCAGCTTATTGTAAATTTCGTAGCTGAAGTTGTTAAACTTACGCCTGTCGTTTATTGGCTTGTGGGCCATTATTTTGCGCCAAAACCACAGCGCGCGGTTGTATTTTGTTTTTACCGTGGCATTGTGCTGCGGGGGCAGCACCTCAATATGAAAAACGTGGATGGAGGTATCGCTGCTGCTAAAGGTAAAGGGCACATCATAAATTTTATAGCCCACACTGCTAAGCTCCAGCGTATCGCCCGCGGGCCACTGCTGCATATACAGCAAAAACCTGCCCAGCGAATCGGTAAGGGCGCCCCTGCCATTTACTTTAAACACTGCCGAGGCAAAAGGTATAGGCTCATCGCTCTGCTTGTCTAAAATAACGCCTTTAAATACTTTTTCCTGTGCCGATGCGGTAAAGCAGTGCGCCAATAAAAAAAATCCTGCCAGTAACAAATTCCTAATCATTCTCATAATCACCGGTATAAGTACATATAATATAACGCATTATATGGCAGCAAGGGTTACAGCAACATTCAAAATTATCAACATTACGTCATATTAAGTTTTGAGCAATCCTTATAAGACGTTAATTTTGCCGAATTTGTAAATTAAGTAATGAGCTACACAACACTTTCTTCCAACGAGTCCATCCCATCTAAGAAAAAGAAAATTATTGTTTTAGGCAGCGGCCCCAACCGTATAGGGCAGGGCATTGAGTTTGACTATTGCTGCGTACATGGCCTGCTGGCCATAAAGGAATGCGGTTACGAAGCCATAATGGTAAACTGCAACCCCGAAACGGTAAGCACCGATTTTGACATGGCCGACAAACTGTATTTTGAACCTGTGTACTGGGAGCATTTGTGGGAAATTATTGAGCTGGAGCAACCGGCCGGTGTTATTGTGCAGCTTGGCGGCCAAACCGCGCTTAAGCTGGCAAAAAAACTGCATAAAAAAGGCATACCCATTATAGGCACCAGTTTTGACAATATGGACATTGCTGAAGACCGCGGCCGTTTTAGCGACATGCTGAAGGAGCTTAAAATACCGTACCCCGAATACGGCACGGCCTTTACCGCCGACGAGGCCATTGAAGTGGCGCAAAAAGTGGGCTACCCCGTACTGGTACGCCCCAGCTATGTGCTGGGCGGCCAGCGTATGCGTATTGTAATTAACGACGATGAGCTGGAAAAAGCAGTGGTAAGCCTGCTGAAACATATACCCGATAACAAGATTTTGATTGACCACTTTTTAGACCGCTGCCAGGAAGCCGAAATTGACGGCATATTTGACGGCGAAGACTTTCACGTTATGGGCGTGATGGAGCATATTGAGCCTGCGGGCATACACAGCGGCGACAGCAACGCAGTGCTGCCGGCCTTTAACCTTACCCCGCTGGTGGTTACCACCATGGAGTACTATGCGGAAAAAATAGCGCGCGCGCTTGACATACGCGGCCTTATAAACATACAGTTTGCCATTAAAAACGACAATGTGTATGTAATTGAGGCCAACCCCCGCGCCAGCCGCACCACGCCGTTTATTGCCAAAGCCTACCAGATACCTTACTTAAACATTGCCACCAAAGTAATGCTGGGCGCTGCCAAACTTAAAGATTTTACGATGGAGAAAAAGCTGGAAGGCTTTGCCATAAAAGAGCCGGTGTTCAGCTTTAACAAATTCCCCAATGTTAACAAAGAGCTTGGCCCTGAAATGAAGAGTACCGGCGAAGCCATACGCTTTATTAAAGACCTGCGCGACCCTTACTTTCGCACGCTGTACAAGGAGAAGAGCATGTATTTGAGCAAGTAGGGGAGCCGGTTAAAAAGGAAAGGGCGTTTATCGTGAGACGGGAAACGACAGACGACAAAGGCGAAAGCGGGATTGGTGAAAAGGCAAAAGTGAAGCTGCGGGCTGGTTGTGGTTTTGGGATAACCTTTGTGTGACGTGATGGCTATTAGAAAAAATAAGATTGATTTTTTTCAAAAAGAGATTTTACAATGGTATAAAGCCAATGGCCGTAAATTTTATTGGCGAAAGAAAGGACTTTCTAATTACCAATATGTAATTGCAGAGGTTTTATTACAACGCACCAAAGCCGAAACTGTTGCTACGTTTTACCCCAATTTTATACAAGAATTTCCTAATTGGAAATCATTGGAAGAAGCAAGCGTTACCCGCTTAGAAGAATATTTACGCCCAGTAGGTTTATACAAACAACGCGCAGCCAGGTTAAAAAAATTGGCAGCCGAAATGGTAAAACGAAACGGCAGGTTGCCCAAAGACAGGGCAAAGTTGGAAACAATACCTTTTATGGGACAATACATTGCTAACGCTGTTGAATTAGTGATATTTAACCAGCCAAGCCCTTTAGTAGATGTAAACATGGCCCGTGTACTGGAACGCTTTTTTGGCCCACGCAAAATGGCTGATATACGTTACGACCCTTACTTGCAAGATTTATCGTATAGGATTGTTGCTCATAAAAACGCCAAAGAAATAAATTGGGCGGTATTAGATTTTGCGGCAGGAGTGTGTAGAGTTAAGCCGATATGCGGAAAATGTATTCTCAACGCACAATGCTTATTTTACAATGTGAGTTAAAATTTCATCTAATATTTCATTATGTTTATGTAGATTCTTGCGTACCTCACTATATTTGGCAGAGTCAAATTTGATTGCCTCGTGCCCTTTGATTAGACTTGCTAGAAAAGGAATCCCATCTTCACCAGTTCTTTCTTCGACATGAGCAAGTATGTTTCTAATATCTATCACTTCCATCTTAAAAAGAACTAAGTTTGCTTTCAGATTTTCTAAATGCTCTTTCGTAGCTTTAATGACAACTCGGGCGTTATCTGGGATACTCCCGGTGTTTAATGCAAGATTGCTATTTTTGATTTTCATCTTCAGAATAGATAGAACAGATTCATAAGTATTTGTTGCTGTGAGAATATCGTTATCAACTAACTCTTTAATCTCTGAAAATTTTATTTTTTCTATTTTTTCTATATCTTTTGTATTTTTCTCGACCTTCTTTTCATAAATTGACTTTCGAATACCTTCTTTGACATTTGCGGATACTTCATTATCTGCGGCTTCGAAAAAGCGTAATAGTATAAGTTCTATTTTCTTTTCTAGTTCAATTGTTTCTGCAATAACAAGACCTCTTATATTGTTAACATCTTGATTCTTACGAATAGTCAGAAAGATTATTGTTTCAAGTTTGTTTAATAAATTAGCAAGGCCAACACAAAAAGAAGCACGCTCTATCCAGCCTTTTGTTTCAATTAAACTGGCGATTTCTGTCGTATTTGCCGAATAAAGTAGAACTTCGGTCAGAATATCTCCATTACGAATTTGATCGATTAATACTTCACCAGTTTCAAACTCGCCTAAATTTAAATCCGTAACAATTAAATCATATGTTTTCTGTCTCAATAGTTCTTCTAACTTTTCTCCATTTAAATAATGAGCAATATGAAGGGTAAACCCTAATGGTTTCAGGAAATCTTGCAGAGAGGGACCAATTTTATCATTTATTACCTCTTCATCATCTTCGAACCATAATATGTTATATTTAAGTTTCATTGCTAAAAAAGATGATTTTAAATTCAACGCCGATTGGTTTCATATTATTTACACTAATTTCCGCTTTCATTTTGTCGACTAGCTGCTTTACGTGAAAGAGGCCCACCCCAGACCCACCGTCGGTCGTTGTATACCCTAATTTATAAATATGGGGTAAAATATCGTTAGATATACCTTTACCATCGTCTGCGAAAATGAATTCAAAACTCTTTTGTGTAATAGAATTCAAAGCGATATGGACATTTTTTGATTTGGCTTTTTGCGAATTACTAAACAGATTGTCAATGATCATTATGATTTCAAGAGGTATAAAATGAAAAATAAATGGCTTTTTATCAGTATCAATTGTCACATTCAATAATTGCTTATTAATTTTCAAATGCTCATATTCTTGGTGAACATTTTCAATATATTCCCTAATAAATCTATTTAAATCTTTAGTAATACGTTGGGCCTTTACATTAAAGTTGGCGTTTGCAACAAACTGTGCAATGGAAGAAATTTTTTTACTTTCAATACTTATTTTTTCAACGCATTTTAATAATGACACCTTTGATACATCTCTATTAATCCCATCAATCAAAGCAGTCACGTTGCTGTTAATTTTATCAGTAGCCCTATCGATATGATGTTGTAAATTTACGACCTCTTTAACATTTGTTCCAGCCAATCTTTTCGAAAACAAGCTTTCCTTTCTTTCTGCTTCTAATTCTGCTTCTAGCTTTTTTTTATTTTTTTCAAATTCTTGAAGTTCTACCTCCAGTTTTTTCTTTTCTTCTTGCAGCTTTTTGAATTCTTCAATGGTAAAATTGGCTTCGGCCTTAAACTCATTATTATCCCATTTTTCAGAAATTAGTTTTAGTCTTGTTAATTCCTTCTCTGTTGCGTCATTAAGAAGATTGTCTTTTTTTATGTTTACAAATTCCTGATCAATCTTTTCAAGCTTCACTCCTTCTTCTTCTATTTCGTCAGCCAGAACAGTTAACAATTGAGACTTAGATTTTATATTTTCAAGAGCCGACGTATCCTCATAATCTTTATCCTCTTTTATTTTCCAATTGATTTTTGTTACGTAGTTCTCCAGTTTTTCCAAGCAAAATCTATCAAAGCAACGCATCATTGAATAATAGTAATCATTTTTTACTAACCCCCCGTCTCTGCTTGATATTTCTCTAAAATTTGGATTAGCACCAACTATTTCTATTCTTCCAATTAAGTCTCTTAGGCCAAGCCTGCCAAAGTGTTTTTGTGTATGGCGACTATCAATTCCGAAATAATCTACACCATAGTCTCCATAAGGGGCTATTCGAAAGCCATTTTTATAAAGAAATATTGAACCGAAATTTACCGGCTCTATTCCCATTAGTTTGGTAAAATTTAGTTT
>DASZUX010000620.1:0-4953 GCA_035547455.1 Chitinophagaceae bacterium | reverse complement strand
CTTGAGCCTGCAAATGATTATACTGATATTACCACAGCCATGCTGCAAAAAGAAAAGGTTTTATGGAAATGCCTGGTTGGAGGCGCTAAAAAATGGAAAGAGGGCCTGTTGCAAAAAAACATAGCAACTGCACACGGCATGACGCTGTTAACAGCCCGGAAAGCGGAGAAAAAAAATGACTATTTTTTAATAGAATTTGTATGGAATGATGAAGGGTTAACCTTTGCCGAAGTGTTACATTATGCAGGGGTTATTCCCCTACCGCCTTACCTGGAGAGGCCTGCCGAAGAAAAGGATAAAACTGCCTACCAGACTATTTATGCCGTACACGATGGCTCAGTGGCCGCGCCTACTGCAGGGTTACATTTTACAAACCGGGTGTTTGATGCACTTTCAGCACGTAATATTGATACTGCTTTTGTTACCCTGCATGTAGGCGCAGGTACATTTAAACCGGTTAAAGCAGCAGTAATGCAGGAGCATGAAATGCATGCGGAGTTTTTTGAAGTGAGTAAAGAACTGGTAGAACATATAACCGTTAAAATTGACGATGGTATTATTGCGGTGGGCACCACCAGCCTGCGTACTATTGAAAGCCTGTACTGGATGGGTGTTAAGATTTGCAGCTTTTATGAGAACACCAATATTGATGATATAACAGCAGATGAAATATCGGTTAAACAATGGGACGCGTATGAACTGCCGGCAAATATACCGGCTGGCAAAGCCTTAAATGCGCTGTTGCAATGGATGAACGCACGGGGACTAACGCGCATAATTACAAAAACGCAAATAATTATTGCACCGGGTTATATGCTAAGAGTAGCAAAAGGGCTGGCTACCAATTTTCACCAGCCGCAGTCTACTTTATTATTGCTTGTTGCTGCGGTGGTGGGCAATGACTGGAAAAAAATATACGACTATGCCCTTACCCATAATTTCCGTTTCCTAAGCTATGGCGACGGCAGCCTGCTGTTTAAGAATTATTGATGCTCTTCTGGCTGCATACCCAATGGTATTTCAACAATAAAGGTACTGCCTTTGCCAAGGGTGCTGTCTACCTTTATTTTTCCTTTTATGGTATCTACTACTGTTTTCACATAACTCATCCCAAGGCCAAAGCCTTTTACGTTGTGTATGTTGCCGGTATGCGCCCTGTAAAATTTTTCAAAAATTCGCTTAACAGTTTCTTTGCTCATACCAATACCATTGTCATCTATGCGTATTACCAGGCTTTTTGAGGTATTGTGTGTGGTAATGCGTATAAGCGGGTTTTCTTTTGAGTATTTTACGGCATTATCTACAAGGTTATTTATCATGTTGGTAAAATGGCTTTCATCTGCCACCACCATATCATCCGCTGCATTAAAAAACAATTCGATTTTCCCATTTTTTTCCTGCAACTGTAACTGGAAGCCGTCCGTAACTTTTTTTATTACATCATGTACACTTACCAGTACCATATTCATCTTTATATCCTGTTTCTCCATCAGGCCGGCCTGTAAAATAGTTTCAACATGCTTATTCATCCGTTTGCTTTCTTCCTTAATTATACCACTGAAGTATTGCAGTTTGCCTGGGTCTTTCTGCACCTTCTCATTCCGCACAGCGTCCACGGCAAGCGATATAGTGGCAAGCGGTGTTTTCAGCTCATGCGTCATATTATTTATAAAATCGCTTTTAATAAGGCTTAGTTTACGCTGCACCAGCATAGTTTTTACAGTAATATAAAATGCGGCAATAACAATCAGGGTAAACAGTGCAGCACCGGCCACCATCCATATAAGCGACTGCCATACTTGTGTCCTGAAATCCGGTATCGCTATTACCAATTGTTCGTATGCGCTGCCATCAATAAACGGGTTTATTTCTGCCGACACCGGCATAATACGCTGGAAAGTATGAAGCGTATCAACCGAGGTCTCGATATAATTCTTTGACTGCATCTCCAGCAGGTAATTATCCCCTTCCGAGGTAATGGCAAACTCAAAGTTTAATTTCTTTAACCCCTCCTTTACAAACGCCCTTTTAAGTTTGTTATATACTTCGGCCGTAGTGTAATGCTCGGATATAGGCGCATGCCTTACATTGCCAAAATCAAGACTATTGGGAAAAAGCTGCGATTTGCGCTGCAGGTTCATCAGGTTGCCCGGTGCAGAAGGTTTGGCAAGTTCGCGGGTAACATCATACATTGTTTTGTCAATCTTATCTAAAAAACTTTCCTCGGTAACCTGGAAGAGGTTAGAAAACCACGACAGTTGTATAATGATAATCCCTACAATAGACAGCGCAATAAGTACTATTATAAGAGGAATTATTTTTTTCATCTTTACAAAAATATAACCTTAAAAGGGGTTTTATTTTTCTTTAAACGCTTTATCACCATTTTAACGGAATAAATATCACAATTAATTTTCTTTATTTCGGCGAAAGTGCTAAATTTCACTTATGACAGATATTTCAGCGGGGAAAATTTTGATAGCCGACCCTTTTTTGAAAGATCCCAATTTTATGCGGTCTGTTATATTTTTATGTGAGCACCAGCCTGAAGGAAGTTTTGGGTTTGTACTTAACAGGCCTTACCCGAATGTTATTGGCGAATTAATAACAGGTTTGGAAGGCAGCAATTTCCCGGTATATTATGGCGGGCCGGTACAACCTGACACGCTGCACTTTTTACACAGATGTCCTGCGCTTATACCGGGCGGGGTAAGTATTACTGATGATATTTACTGGGGTGGCGAGTTTAATGAAGCCATAAGCCTGATAAAACAAAATAAGCTGTCTTACTACAGTATACGTTTTTATATGGGATACAGCGGCTGGGCGGAAGGCCAGCTTGACAGCGAAATGGAGCAGAAAACATGGCTGCTTACCGAAGGCAATAAGCAGCTTGTTTTTCACCGGGATACCGGGCTTATATGGAAGGATGCCTTGCGGCAGATGGGCGGGGAATATACACAGCTTGTTAATTATCCCATTGACCCCCAATTAAATTGACGGCCCGCCACACAAAATAATAAAGGAGTGCCCGTTTAAAATTCGGGCATTCCTTTATTATAAAATTATCTTCCCTCATTTACCGCAAGGGAAAATATACACCCGCATGTATGTTTAAACTGTTAAAGCTGCCAAAGTCATTTTTGTTGTATGGCAAATAGCTGTAATCAGCCCCAAGATCAATACCTGCTGCGCTTAGCTTGCCAAAGGGAATAAATATCCCCGCACCCGCTTTTGCAGCGAAGGATAAACTATTATCGGCTGAGCTAAACTCACCAAGGTATTGCTTAACACTCACAAAGCTTAAGCCGGCGCCACCGGCAATATAAGGTTGCACCGGTGCGCCGCTGCTGCCCAGCGGGCGGTAGGCCAGCCTCGCCATTAGCGGCGTAGTTTGAATAGAATTACTCAGCACGGCGGAAGTGGTTTCATTAGGGCCGGTTTTATATTCCGCCCTCGGATATTTTTGGTAGTAATCCTGGTAACCGAATTCACCCCCTATGGCCAGTTTATTGCTTAATGAATACATGATGGCTGCAGTACCGCCCCTTGGGGAGCCGTTGCTTATAACATTATTTTTAAAGTTGCCCAAAGGAAGGCTGTAATTATAATTAAGGTTAAACTTAACATCGCCTTTTTGCGCGTACCCGGTTATACTTATTGCGGTTAACAACAGTACCGCAAGCATTATTTTCAATTGCTTTTTCATACCATTACTTTTTATTCGTTAGCTTTTAAATAGGTTGACTGATCAAACAGCGCTTTTACCTGCGCATCTGCATTGCCGGCACTAAATATGCCCTCGCCTCTTATTAAGCCCGTCCATATAAAATTAATTGTCTTGTTACCTGGTGCATTTTTTAAATCCAGCATATCAATACTCATAGCGCCCTCGGTTATTTGATACACTGCATACGCATAAGGCATGTAATAACCGTACCCATAGTCACCCCAGTAGTACGGGTCATAATAACCACCGTAATAATCCCAGTAATCATTATAACTTATTACACCGGTAGTATTGTAAATGCGGCTTACGTTAATACCGATGTCGGGGTTTTGGCTTTTTGCAACAAGCACATACCCTTTTTGCTGCATATATTTTTTTACGGCGGTTATATAGGCAGCATCAGCGTCCGTTTGCTCCATTGTTGAATTTTGATTATTAATAACCGCTACCGAATCACCGATACTAAAGGTTTTGTACGCCGAAAAGTTAACAGACGAGTCCCTATCCGTGATGTATATTCGTGTCTCATCCTGTGAAAGATTCTTTAACGGATCTTTGCTGCAACTGTTTAAAAGCACTGTAACACCCAGCAAACCAGTGATGAGTGCAATACCCTTCATTTTCATATATACTCCTTGTTTTAAAAATTATAACAAATACAAAGCCGGAACACCTTTAGAACGCTAAAAAAACAATTAGATTAAATCAATTGCTTTTTTTAAGAAATATTTAGTGCAACTGTTAAGGCTGTTGAAAAAAGAAAATATTTGCATCGCAACAATGAAAAATAACCACTTAAACCTGCTATGCTGCGTTATTGCTGTAGTATTGGTTGTTGGCGGTATAGCCGGCAGCCTGCAACTGATGGAACTAAGGGCTGAAGAACCACGCCGCGCTATTGTTGCCATGGAAATGATACTGGGGAAAAATTACATGATACCAAAAATCTTTGGGGTTAACTATTATAACAAACCGCCCTTATTTAACTGGCTGCTGGCATTTACTTTTTCCATTGCAGGCAGCTATAAGGAGTTGTGGGTAAGGCTGCCTTCTGTTCTTTCTCTTTTTATAACTTCTTTACTTATTTACAAAATAGTAAGGCGTTACTATACAAGGCAACCAGCTTTTATTGCCGCCATGCTTTTACCGGTGTCAGCAGATATTTTGTTTTATGGGGCAGTTGACTCTGGCGAGCTCGACCTTTTTTTTACCCTAATTATTTT
>DASZUX010000619.1:0-3377 GCA_035547455.1 Chitinophagaceae bacterium | reverse complement strand
GGTATTTACATCGCCTTCGCTAAGTTGGGGAGATGTAAATGTAGAACGTAGGTTTTTTTGCAACAAGGGAGTCACACCATCAGGTTCGTAGCTAACCTTATCCCAAAAATAAAGGTACCAGGGAGTTCTCCATGTTTTAAGACGCTCAATTGATTTATCAATATTGGCAGTAGCCGACAGTTTTAAACCTGGCACACCGGGCACATCAAAATCAATCCTTCCATTCAACTGGAAATAATCACTTTTATCGTTGGTATAACCCGTTTGATTGGTAGTAATTACAATCGGGTTCTGGCCGTTTTCAATATCCGGGCCAGGCAAGCCGTTAGGCCAAACTTCGGGGTCTGTCGGACGGCCACGCATCAGCATCCTGAAAATAGAACCGGCTGATTCCGTGGGGAAGTGACGGTACTCTTCACGCGCTGTTAAACCAACGCTGGTATTGATATACTTATTAATCTTGGCGTCAACATTAATAAGCATGTTATATTGTTTGTAACCAGTAGCTGAATTTTTGTAATAACCATCCTGGTTTTCGTAACCGAAAGAAGTAAGGTATTTTACATTCTCGTTGCCGCCTTTAATTTGCAGCGTGTGCTGTGATTGGGGTGCCCATGTTTTAAGCGTAGTTTTAAACCAGTCTGTATTCGGGTGTCCCCAGGGATCGCTGCGGTCTTTATATTTGGCTACGTCACCCGGCTGAAAGGGGGCCAGAAAGGTGTTGCCACCTACCGTTTTATATGTACCTGTCGTTTGAAAAGCAGTCCAGGCATCATTCCATTCAGCAGCGGGAATACCGTCATAAATAGTCGTTTCATTATTCATTTCAGCATATTCTACTGCATTAGCCATTTTAGGTATAACAGTAGGTTGAGACCAGCCCTGGTTAAAATTGTATGAAACCTGGGGTTTACCAGATTTACCGTGCTTTGTTGTAATAAGTATAACACCATTGGCTGCCCTTGACCCGTAAATAGCTGCGGCGCCATCTTTCAATATTGACATGCTTTCAATATCGGCTGGGTTAATGCGCTCAAGGCCACCGGCAATATCAGGCACGCCATCAACTACAATAAGTGCTGAACTGTTACCGAAGGTGTTAATACCGCGTATGCGGATGCTTGAACCATCGTAGCCTGGCTCACCGCTGCTTTGCACAGCCGTTACACCAGAAAGGCGGCCTACCAGTGAGTTGGAAAGGTTTACGGTAGGCGTCTTTTCAAGTTCAGCGCCTTTAACCGTGGATACCGCACCCGTTACTGTTACTTTTTTCTGTGTACCGTAACCTACCACAACTACATCATCCAGTTTGCCTGTTGATGCAGCCATTGTTACAGTGATATTATTAGTCCCTTTAACATCTACTTCCTTGTTTTCGTAACCTATGGATGAAAACACCAGCACATCCTTACCATCGGGTACATGAATAGAAAAATTACCGTCATCACCAGACGTAGTACCTATTGTAGTACCTTTTACAGTAATGCTTACATTAGCTAAGGGGGAGCCTTTGTCATCAAGAACACGGCCTTTTACGTCCTTATCTGCTTTTGGGGGACTGGCCAGCAGGCTGCCCGATATTGCCAGCAGCCAGCATAGTAAAAAAAGCATTTTTTGCAATTGTAAAAAATGCCTGAAAAAACTTTTAGTCATAATCAAGCGTATTAGATTGGTTAAAAAATGGAGTTGCAATTTTTTGCCGGCCGGCTATACCTGCCTCGGCAATACCGCGGGGCTAACTGTCGTTAAATATCATAGGCGTTAAGCTTTGGTTTTATTATTTGCGTAAATAGTTAAACATTTTTCTATATAGTGCAATCGTTTACATTTTCCTTTTTTCAAAAAGCGCAAACGATTACACAAAAACTGCACCATTTGCTGCCTGCCCCCTGGCAAGCTTCTCTATTTCCTCATCGTCTTACATGGATACGCCGGCATAACTGCTGCAAGGGTTGCATTTATCAGGCACTCACTTCGCTTTCACGCCTTTTTAAGGATGATTCACGGCAATAAAGTACTGGTTCAAGCACTACTTTGGTTTTTATATCAGCAGTTATCTCTTTTTCATTAATTATATTCATCAACACCTTAAACGCTTCCTTTCCCATCTGCACAGTTTGCTGGTCAACTGACGAAAGGGTGGGTGTCATGTATTCACTAAAACTTTCATTCGCAAATCCTATTACCCCAAAATCCTGCGGTATCTTCTTCTTTAGTTCCCTAAGGCGTTTCATTACACCAAGGGCAGTATAATCTTCTACTGCAAAACAAGCGTCAGGCGGCTCCTGCAGTGCTAAATAATAATCTACCGCTCTTTTACCACATTCAATTGAAATGTCACCGGTAAAAATATATTCATCAGGCGCCTCCATGCCATTTGCTTTAAGCGCATCCATGTAGCCCCTCAACCGTTGGTTAAAAATGGGTATGTGCTGCTGGCCTGATACGTGTGCTATTCTTTTATACCCCTGCTTTATAAGGTGCTCGGTAGCATTATATGCCCCCTTGTAATCGTCAATAACTACGCAGGGTATATCAAGTTTGTCATTAGCACGGTCAAAAAAAACAAGGGGGATATTTCTTCTTTTTAATTCAGTAAAATGAGAAAAATCCGTAGTACTGTTGGCGATAGATGCCAATATGCCATCTACCCTTGCACCTAAAAAAGTTTCAATGCCTTTTATTTCAAGTTCAGTAGTTTCTTCTGACTGGTAAAGCAATATGCTATACCCGTTGGTTTTGGCCATTGTTTGAATACCATGCACAACCGAACCAAAAAAGCTTCTTTGCGCTGTAGGTATTATTACACCAATAGTATGTGTTTTGCCCGACCGGAGTGAAGACGCAATGCGGTTGCGGCTGTAATTAAGGCGCTTTGCAGCCTCCAGCACAGCTTTTCTGGTTTGTTCGCTTATGCGTGGATTATTATGCAATGCCCTTGACACGGTTGCAGATGTAAGCTGTAACTCCTTTGCGATATCCTGTATAGTGGTTTTGTATGACAAGTTTTTGTACAATCGTTTGCACAAGTTAACACTTCTTTTACATCTGCAAAAAATTATTGTCATTTTTACAATAATTTTTTTATGTGTATTTTATACACATACCTCTTAAATAATAACAATGATTTAGCTTTAGCCTTTACGGCGGGTTATTGCAGCAAAAAACTCTCGTGCAGGGCAGGAACCTGCACATCTTTAAACCCCTTTTTTTGCAGCCTGCGCTGAAACTCCTGCTGTACGTCATACTCGCCGTGCACTATAAATAAAGTTTTAACCAGGGCAGGGGCCTGGCATGCAAGAAACTGGGAAAGATCATCATAATCGCCATGAGCGCTCATACTGCGCATTGAGCCTACCTCAGCCTGCACCTTGTAA
>DASZUX010000618.1:0-8224 GCA_035547455.1 Chitinophagaceae bacterium | reverse complement strand
TAATGCCACCTGGAAAAACAAATTTCTAAATGTTACGGGCGGCGCAGAACTGCGGTTTAGCGATAAAACAGATGTAGGCCTGACAGGAGCACTTGACCATCTTTTTATATTCAGGCTTAAGGGTTTAAAAAAATCGGCTATTGCGTTTAACCCTACCGCTACAATAAACGCAGGCTCTCAAAAATTTGTACAAACATATTCAAGAAAAACCGGCGGCGTCCTGGACCTGCCGGGCACTACCCAAACCACGCAGGAAGAAGTAGATAAATTCAGCATTTTGTCATACGAGTTTTCTATGCCCGTGGTGTTTGTAGTTGATAAATTTTATGCCGCGCTTACACCTTCCTATGTAATACCCCAAAATCTTATTACAGTAACAAACCGGCCCGATTTGTCTGAAACAGGCAGCAAACTCTTCTATTTTACGGCTACAATAGGCATGCGTCTCCAGTTTCGATAAGCGAAAAAACGCCCGTAAAGTCAGTTATAGCCATGCCATTTTAAGAATATGATGGCATGGTTTTGCTATTTTTGCAGTTGCAAAAAGTAGATTATGATAAAAACGGGCAATACGATAGTAAGTATTTACACCGAAATGACCCCCAACCCGGAGACGATGAAATTTGTGGCCAACAAGCTTTTGTATCCAGGCAAAAGCATTGATTTCCCGGATGAGGGTTTGGCAGGTCCTTCCCCCCTGGCAAAGGAATTATTCAGCTTTCCATTTATAAAAAGTGTTTTTATCGCCAGTAATTTTGTTACACTTACAAAAACTACCGGCACTGACGACTGGCAGGATGTTATACCCACCATTAAGCAGTTTCTAAAAGACTACCTTGAAGCCGGTGGCCCGGTAATAAACGAGGATGAAATTGTTAAGGTAAAGCAGGAGGCGACCAATACGGTAGCAGCAGACGATGATGATGTTGTAAAACGTATTAAAGAATTATTGGAGAATTATGTAAAGCCGGCCGTGGAAATGGATGGTGGCGCTATACAGTTTAAAAGCTATGATGATGGCGTGGTTAATCTTATGCTGCAGGGTAGTTGCAGCGGTTGCCCTTCATCCATGATAACGCTTAAAGCAGGCATTGAAGGTATGATGAAGCGCATGATACCCGAGGTAAAAGAGGTTGTGGCAGAAGCCGAATAACAAGCATAAATTTTTTATTACAGCCCTGCAACTGCGGGGTTTTTTTATTATACGCGTATCTTCACCGTATGAGCTTTCACGACGTTTTACAGTCGCTTGTGTCAGGTATGCAGGAAACTACCCCGCTTGAATATATTGGTGTTTTTGCAGGTATAATAAGCGTATTGCTGCAGCGCAAAGCCAATATACTGGTGTATCCTGTAGGGCTCATTAATACAATTATTTATGTTTACATCAGCATTAAAGGCAGCCTTTTTGGCGAAGCGAGCGTTAATTTTTACTACACCGTAATGAGCATTTACGGGTGGATATTATGGGCAAAAAAAGATGAGCAAAAAAAACTTGTGCTGCAAATTTCGTACAGCAACAAAAAGGAATGGATTTTCCAATTGGCATTTTTTGCCGGGTTTTATGTTGCCATTTATTTTGCCCTGGCTTTTTTAAAACAGGCATTCAACTCAAAAACTATCCCCTGGGCAGATGCGTTTGCAAGTGCCAGCGCTTATACAGGAATGTGGCTGCTTGCTAAAAAGAAGATTGAAAGCTGGTACTGGTGGGTTGTTACCAATACAACCTCAATCCCATTGTATTTTGTAAAAGGTTATGTGTTTACCAGTTTTCAGTACGTGGTACTATTAATACTTGCATTTGCAGGTCTTATTTCCTGGATGAAAGAAGGCTCATCCAAAAAAGCCCCGGCATTTACCCATGAATGACATGAAGAAGATTGTTGCAATAGGCCCGGAATCTACAGGCAAAAGTACTTTATGCAGCCTGCTGGCCAGCCATTATAATACATCGTGGTGCCCTGAATATGCAAGAAGCTATTTGCTGTCGCATGGCATTGCCTATAATTATGATGATTTGCTTACCATTGCCAGGGGCCAGGTGGCGCTTGAGGAAGCATATATTGAAAACGCCAAACAACAAAGCCGGGCTTTACCCGTATTGCTGTTTGTTGATACCGATATGTATGTAATGAAAGTGTGGTGTGAATACGTATATCACAAATGCCACCAGTACATACTTGACCAAATAACCACCCGCCAATACGATTTATACCTGCTGTGCAACCCCGATTTGCCCTGGGAACCGGATGTATTGCGAGAGTACCCGGATGAGCCTGCCCGTATTGAACTATACGGTATTTATAAAAAATTATTGCTTAATCAAAATACCCCTTTTATAGAAATTAAAGGCAATTATACAGAGCGCTTACAAACTGCAGTGAACGCTGTTGATAATTTAATTGCACACAGTTAAAACATTGCATATTAGCTGTGCTTAATTTCACGATATGAATACAATTGGTATAATAGGAGGTTTTACCTGGTTGTCAACTATGGATTATTACCGCCTGCTCAACAAGGCTGTTAACAAAGCTTGCGGCGGGGTTAGCTCTGCAAAAATTATTTTATACTCTGTTGACTTTGAGGAAATAAAAAGTCTTGTGGAACAATATAACTGGCAGGGCATTGCAGACATAATTGTACCCACTGCAGTAAAGGTAGAAGCAGCCGGTGCAGATTGTATTGTACTGGCGGCCAATACACCGCACCGCATAGCAGATGAAGTGCAGCAGGCGGTTAAAATACCCCTTATTCACATTGGGGCCGCCACCGCAGCCGCTGTAGCAGGCAGAGGGCTTAGCCTTGTTGCGCTGCTGGGAACAAAATATACTATGCAGCTTGATTTTTACAAAAACAAGCTGGCAGAAAAAAATATAAACACTATCATTCCTTCGGCAGAGGATATACAATTTATCAATGCTTCAATTTTTGAAGAAATGGGAAAAGGCATTTTCCGCGAAGAAACGAAGGCACGATACATTGATATCATTAAAAAGTTAGTTGCCAAAGGTGCGCAGGGCATTGTACTGGGCTGCACAGAAATACCTATACTTGTAAAACAGGATGAAATACCCGTGCCTGCTTTTGATACCACTGCCATTCATGTTGATGCTATTATGGAGTTTGCCTTACGGTAAATTTCAACATAATCATTGCATAAAAAAGAGGGTAGCGTTTCTTGATACACTACCCTCTTTTTTTAAATGCAAATATGTTATACCCTGAGGAATACTTTTTTCTCATACATAAAATACAGGAACGCCCATTTAACGCCTACATAGCAAATAGCTAATGCCACTGCGTTATAGGGTTCGCTAATGAGTTGCCCCAGCCAGTGGAAAAAACCATTGGTAGTATATTCCCAATTAATAAAATGGCCGGACATATAAATGAGAATGGAATTCATACCAATTACCTTAAAGAAGAAAGCCCATTTTTTATATCCTTTCACATCAATAACAAAATAAAACAGTGATAATAATAAAAGGCTTATGCCGCCAACATTCATTACAAAGCTGCTGGTCCACAAGTTTTTGTTAATGGGAAAATTAAAGTTCCACAAAAGCGCAATCCCAATAAAAATAATACCGGCCAGAGCAAGGCGTCCTGCTTTTTTTGAGCCGCTGTCAGCGCTATTTTTTAAATAACTACCAGCTAAAATACCCAGCAAACCTGTGCTTATAGCAGGTATGGTTGACATAAGACCTTCGGGGTCGTGGTTGCCAAGATACAGTTTACCGGGTAATACAACCCTGTCAATATAAGAAGCAAAATTACCTTCCCGCGTAAGTGTACCTGCCGCAAAACCAGGTGCTGAAGTAAATTTCAGCAGCAGCCAGTAACCTATAATAAACGAACAAAACCAAATAATTTGTGTGCTTTGTTTTTTGGTGTAGATGTAAATAATATTAGCAAACATATACGCAAGGCCAATACGGCCCAGTACGCTGCCAAAACGTATTTCAGCAAGCGACACCGGCTGCCCCCAGGCGCTGATAATGAGCGATGTAATCCACACCAGCGCTGCTGAAAGTACTATACCCAGCGCCACAGCCGGCAGGGTGGCCTTAACCATTTTAAGTGAAAGCCTGAAAAGTGCTATAACGCCAACAATACATAAAAGCGGCAGCATTAAAGGCAGCTGTAACCCGTTATTAACAACAAGACCCAGCAATACCAGTGTAAGCCCCCTTTTTATTACCCGCATCAGGCATTCCTTTTGCGTTTTACCCTTTTCAAGTTCCCTTCCTACAGAAAAAGGCGTTGCGGCCCCTGCCATAAAAAGGAACAGGGGGAAAATAAGATCGTAAAAATGAAATCCATTCCAGGCTGGGTGCGTAAGCTGGTTAGACAAGGCTGACCAAAAAGAAGATGATTTACCCGTGGCCTCGTTCATAGCGTGGAAAATTTCTTCAGCTCCCATAATCCAAAACATGTCGAATCCACGCAATGCATCAAGAGAATAAAGCCGTTGAGAAGAGGTTTCACCAGTAATGGTTACTTTAAGCAAACTGGTTTGCTCAGCAGTTACTGTACTTTTCATTGGAGTAATTGTTAGAGTTTAAAGATAAGGCTTTGAGGTTTACGTTGCGTGTAAAAGCTAAGCAGCTACAAACTAA
This sequence comes from Chitinophagaceae bacterium, assembly GCA_035547455.1. Lineage (GTDB taxonomy): Bacteria > Bacteroidota > Bacteroidia > Chitinophagales > Chitinophagaceae > JABDFW01. Next base: position 3,602 of record DASZUX010000618.1, on the reverse strand, counting down.
TAAATAAATTATCGGTGAAAAGCAGTTACCCGGTGGCGGGAAGACAAAAGCAACTCAAACATTCAGGCTTTACATTGACAAAGAATTATGGCAGGCCGTACCGGTTGAAATACAGCCTTTTAATGGTTATAAGCATGTTCCTGCCGGTAATGCTGCAACAGCATATCGCCGCCAAAATCATTTAAAAGGTCACGTACTACGCTGTGCACATGGTTAGCGCTGTTTTGAGAATTATCATATTCAATTATTATTGTAGGCCCCTGTATACGGTAGTAGTGAGGCTTACCAGAAAATTCGTCAATGCTGCCGGCCCAAGCAAACGAAAGATTATTAAGTCCCGCCTTTTCAATTTCTTTAAGCATTTTGCCTGCAAAAAGCCGGGTGTACCTGTTTACATACAGCCTTACCAGTTGCAGCAACTTTTCCTGCTGTACCTGGGTCATTTGTTTGTATAACAAACCTTCGGGGTGCAACTGCATGGCTTTGCGGCTTACAAAAGTTATTATTTCGTTGGGAGCGGCAGTGTCAACCCTGGCGGTTTTTAATTGCGCTTCGTTAAGTGACCTCAGCAAATCAAACCCCATATTGGCCTCGTCTTTCAATACCTGGGTACCTTTTTGCGGGCCTTCGCGTACAATAGCAGGGTTAGCGCCCATAAAACCCGGGGTGCCTGAAACTACCTGCCCTTTGCCTGATGAAAAATTAAAACTTATGTGATGTCCCTCAAGCCGCCACCCCCATATAGTGCTATCGCCGGGCAGGCCAAAAACAGTAAAGTAATATTTCCCGGTATCCCTGAAATGGTCTTCCGGCATACGATGTTCCATCGCTTTCAATACATTCTCAAGCTGCATTATCGCCTTTACCTTTTTTACTCCATCGCTGCTCAGGCATGTTTTTACCAAATCAAATGCTGCGGCTTTTTGAGAAGGTGTAAGGTCATTTATCATTATGCCTTTCCTGTCATCTTTTGGGAAAAAATGAAACTTATAGCGTTCATCAATATCAAAAGGGTACAAAGCCCTGAGCCGCTGCGAAGAATCGAGCGTTGCTATAAATTTAGCTGCCGCAGGTGCGGCGTTTTGGGCGGCACACCGCATACACCCAAGTATGCAGCACAATAAAATAACTGGCACACGCATATTGTATAATTTTCATCGCGGGCTTATCCCGCAGCGTTTGCAATTACCTTTTCAGCTTCTGCAAGCACATCAGCCGCTACTGCTTCAAAGCTACGGTTACCGTTAATAATTGTAATATTTTCCTCGCGGCGCAGCTTGTCAAACGCCTCAAAATATTTGCTGCGCACGTTGCCCAGGTTTTCAAGCGTTTCATACAGCTCTGTGCCCTGCCTTGCAGTACTAATACGGCTCATGCTTATTTCAGGCAATACATCAATAAAAATATTTACATGGGGTTTTAAAATGGTTGCAGCCATTTTATTGGCGGCTACCACCCAGTCCATATCCATGTGGGTGCCGTGGTAAGCGTATGAAGAAAAATAATACCTGTCAGAAATAACGGTATAGCCTTCCTGCAGCTTTTTCACAATGCCATAATCTTCGTTTAACAGGTGGTCTAACCGGTCGGCCACAAATAACCCTGCAATAACTTTTTCATCTGCCTTTCGTTTCCCGCGCAATATGTCCCTGATGATAGAGCCGATAAACTCATTGGTAGGTTCAAACGTAGCATATACTTTATGCCCCCGGCCTAACAGCGCATCTGCAAGTATTTTTGCCTGGCTGCTTTTACCGCTGCCATCAATACCTTCCAGGGCTATAAAAATGTTTTTTTTCATGTTACTGCGCCAAATGTACAGGTAGTTTTTGCACCGCATGTAAAATTTTAAGACCCTGGCAAAATAAAAAGGGGTATAAAGTTTATTATACCTTATACCCCCTTTAAAATAAAATATTCCGGTTAAAACCATGCCCTGCCTGCGCCGGCTTGTGTAAACGGCCACGGTATTGTTGCCAGTATAATTAAAAGCGCTAAAACATAAAATACAGCAGAGCGGGTATGTTTCTTTCGGTCTGACATTACTTTTTTGCCTTGTGCTTTGCCAATATGCATAAGTACTATTGCTATAAGCATACCGGTAATATGTTCAACCCCGTAAAACCTGGCGATGGGGTCTTGCATAGCTGCACCCATGCCGCCGTTATACCCGGCAAGTGAATGATACCCGAGCGGGCCTGCAAAATACAGCACAAGCCCAAGCAGCAGCATTAAATCTGCTACAATGGTTAACATTAATCCTGTACGGGCATCTCCTGAAGTAAAGGGCCTGCGGCCTGCTGCTGCGTTTCTAAAAATAGCAATCAGCAATATTAGCAGCAACAGCCAGCGGCCTATGCTGTGTGCTCGCAGCAGTATGTCGTGCAGGGATTGGTTCATCATACAAAATTGTTTTTGCGGGTTTCAAAGCTAAACAACATACGCCGTAAAACAATTTTTATTTGCCTCCGTTATTTTTAAGGTCATTCTCACAATTATCATCAAGCTGGGGAACTGTACCCGTTAACTGTGCTAAAAACCCTGAAGTTTCAAGCTGGTAGTACATCAGGCAATTGTTATCGGTACAATGGGCCTTGTGCGCATCATCCTCGTGAGGGGTTACCATACCGGTACCGGTATTTACAAGGCCCAGCAGGTGGCCAAATTCATGTTCAAGCACTGCTGTTTCAACTACTACCCGGCTAGCCTGGGTAAGACCGCCGGAGTTTGCCTGGATTGTTTTTTCCAATAAAACAATGGAGGTGTTTTTGTAAGCAACGCCGGCAACGCCTGCCGTTGTATAACCTGCATCAACAGCCAGTATGCAAACCCCCATATTGACGCCACTTGTAAAAACCGTACGGTTGCTTTTTTCAAAATTACTTACATCATCTATGCTTACAGTGCTTTTTGCAATGGATGCCACAGGATATTGCGTAACTGTTATACCGCCTGTTTTGTGCAGGTGCGCCTGCAAAAAAGCCGCCAGGTTGTCAATTGACTGCTGCTGCAGCTTCATGCCCGGGGAATACACCACCTGAATGGTTAATGTGCTGAATATATCGCCGCTTAAAAAATCGTGTGCGGAAGCGCCTGTGGCAAGATTGTTTGATTGAGACCCTGTTGAGGCAGGCGGATTATTACTGTCATTCTTACTGCAACTGTAAAACAGTAGTAAAAAGCAGGCAACGGTGACGTATTTTTTCATAGCCGGTGGTATATTACCCTTTTACGGGCATATATCACATAGAAAAAAGAATGCCAAAAAAAGCAACTCTTGTTATTCCACCCCCGTTAAGGGTGTATAAGTTCAAAGCTGTGTTTCAGCACCTGTATATTAAACTCGCTTTCGGTTTTTTTAGGCTCTCCATCTACGTGCAGCGGGGCGTGCTTTAAATTTTTAATCGTAAGGTTATCTGCCTGGAAATTAAGTACCGTTTTTTTACTTATATCATCTACAAGCTGTTGCAACTTATTGTTGCCTTTTAATTGCTTTAATATGGCAAAGGGCAGCCGGGCCTTATTCATTTTTTGCACTATTACTACGTCAAGCAGGCCGTCGCTTAAATTGGCATGCGGGGCTATGGTAATGTAGTTGCCAA